>CBDTTT010000066.1:0-7511 GCA_965363345.1 uncultured Chromatiales bacterium | reverse complement strand
GGTAACCGTTTGAGTTTTCCTCAGGGCTATCAGGATTATTTGCACTGGGCACAGAGCAACGGTTATTCAAGTCGCTACGCCGGCGCCATGGTTGCTGATGTGCATCGCATTCTGCTCAAGGGTGGTGTTTTTATGTACCCCCCAACAGAGAAGGCGCCTGCCGGGAAATTGCGCCTAATGTACGAAGCAAACCCGATGTCTATGCTGATCGAGCAGGCTGGCGGTAAGGCTGTGTATGATTCGGAAAACCGGATTCAGGACGTCCAGCCAACCGATATTCACCAGCGTGTGCCGGTGATTATGGGCAGCGCTGACGAAGTGAATCAGGTGATCAGTCACCTCAAGTAGCAGTTTTGCTACTTGAGGCTCGTGTTTTACTGAAATATCCAGGTTCGGGTTTCATCGGCGGATTGATAGGTTTTGCCGATGCTGCGCTCATCATCGAGGCAGGCAACAATCAGTCTTGCAAGATCAGCACGGTCGATATACCCGAATGCATCGATGTCTTCCGAAAGATAGCCAAAGCCACTAGAGTCTCCTGACTTTAGCCCACCCGGGCGTATGATTGTGTAATCGAGCCCACTGGCTGCCAGATAATCCTCAGCCTGAGCTTTGAGTGGCAGTATTTTGGCAAGCGCCACTTTTGAAATCCATGGCGCACTATTTTCGCTACTGCCAACGCCGATAGCGCTGATTTGTATTAAGCGCTTTACGCCAGCGAGCTTAGTGGCATCGGTAATGATTTTATTGCCGATGTAGTCGGATGGTGGGTCGCAGGTTAAGCAACCTATAGAGCTTACGACCGCAATATAATTTCCTGCGCTGAACACAAGGCCTACGTCATCCGGATTAGTGGCATCTGCTGCAACCAATTCAACGCCCAAGTCTTTCAGGTGATCGGTTTTCTCCGGTGTCATAGATGAAGGCCGAATAGCAGCGGTAACACGCTCACCACGTGCCCGCAGAACCTTGATAACTTCCAGTCCTGTGCCCTTGCGGCCGCCAAACACGAGGTACGACTTATTACTGCTGGCAGTCTGCGCTTCTGTAGCCATGACCGGTTCAAAAACCTCGTCAGGAACATTTGATTTCATTGAGAGTATGGCGCTGCCGATTAGCACGACTAGCAAGATGATGATTCCGGCAATTGCCTTAACAATAAATTTCAGCAGCTTAATCATGAGTGATCCTTGTTCCAGCTCGGTTAAATTATTCCACTATCTTAGCAATGGTTGATGAGGATTTGAACTGTTAGTGCTTGTGTCGGCTAGAGATATGTCCGAATATCTTGCTTTATCTTATCTTTTTTAATCGGTTAAGTTATGTACATATGAACTCCCTACAACGATCACCCAGCGTAAAGTTAATGGCTCATCGAGGTTATGCTGGCGTTTACCCTGAAAACACCATTGAAGCTATCAAGGCAGCCGGTGAGGCTGGTATTCGCCTAATAGAGTTTGATATTCAGTTGAGTAGCGATAGGGTTCCGGTTGTTTTGCATGACGCCGATTTGCAGCGCACGACAGGCGTGGCACGCTCGATTTTTGCTACAGATATGGCAGATCTCAGATCTATTGAGGCCAACTATTCTGAGCTGTTTGGCGATATCTATAGCGGGATTCAGCTGCCAACACTCGAAGCCACTTTGGCATTGCTCGAAGTAAATCCTGATTGGTTATTTTTCATTGAAGTGAAGCGCGCAAGCATTGAGCATTTTGGCGCGGCCGAAGTTGTTGAGCAGCTATTGCCGCTTATCTATCAATTTCTGCCGCAGTGCGTGCTTATTTCTTTTGATTACGACTTTCTGTTGGAAGTTACCCGTCGATCGGATGTTCATCTGGGTTGGGTGCTCGACGACTACAGTGAGTCAATGCACGATAAAGCCCGCGCTTTGGACCCCGAATACCTGATTGTTAATCATAAACGGTTACCTCCTGTGGATGAACCGCTTTGGCAGGGCGCCTGGCAGTGGGCTTGCTATGAGGTGACAGATGCTGCGCATGCGCGAAGTCTATATGCCCGGGGAGTTGATATTGTGTCGAGTATGGTCGCACCTGATTTGCAGTTGGCTTTGATGCGGTCCGATGAAGCTGAACGGGGCGACACACCAATTGTCTGACTATGACGTCATTGTAGTTGGCGGCGGTATCAACGGAGTTGGTGTAGCGCAGGCTGCTGCTGCTGCGGGCTATTCTGTATTGTTGCTTGAGAAACGAGCGCTAGCAGCCGGTACTTCGAGTAAGTCGAGCAAGCTGATACATGGTGGCCTGCGATACCTCGAATCCTGGGAGATAGGCCTGGTACGTGAGGCATTGCTCGAACGGGCATTGTTGCTGCGGCTGGCCCCCGAGCTCGTGAAGCTCCAAGACTTTAATATTCCGGTTTATGCCGATATGCGCCGTGGCTCGACTTTGTTGTATGCGGGTTTAAGCTTGTACTACGCGTTAAGTGGTTTTGATAAGTCGGCGCGCTTTTCGACCGTAGACTCTAAGCATTGGGATACGCTGGATGGCCTGCGAACTGATGGCCTTAGAAAGGTGTTTCGTTATCACGATGCGCAGACCGATGATGCGGCGCTCACGAAAGCTGTAATGCAATCAGCTATTGAACTGGGTGCTGAGTTGGTTTGCCCGGCAAGAGTGACCCGTATTGAACTGACAGGCAGCGGCAGTGAAGTTAGTTTTCACGATGGTAAAAAGGACCGTACCGTAACAGCAACGGTTTGCGTTAATGCTGCCGGTCCCTGGGTGAACACTGTTCTGGATCATGTTTTTCCTGTAGTTGCACAGCAGGCCATAGACCTAATTCAGGGGACGCATATTATAGTTCCTGGCCAGTTGGAGCAGGGCTGTTACTACGTCGAGAGTCGTCGCGATGGGCGTGCGGTTTTTGTCCTGCCGTGGCACGGCCAGTTAATGGTAGGTACAACTGAGACCCGCTACAAGGGTCGACCGGATGATGTGCAGGCATTGCGGAGTGAACGGCAGTATTTGTGCTCGGTGTTGCAACATTATTTCCCTCAGTATCATGGATTAAATGCTGCAGATGTTTCGGTGTCTGACTTTGCCGGCCTGCGAGTTTTGCCGGGAGGTGATAGCCATGTTTTTCATCGCTCCAGGGAAACAGTTTTGCAGGCTGACCGCAAAACTGCTGTCGGCGGGCCTAGATTGCTGAGTATTTACGGCGGCAAGTTAACGTCTTATCGAATTACTGCGTTGAAGGTGATGGAGCATTTACAGCAGTCGTTACCCGCAAAGCGTGCTTATGCGCGCACCGATGAATTGCCATTGTCACCGGTTGATGATGTTGCCATTGGGCGCGCAAGTGAATAATGAATAGCGGCGTAACGAGCGGTTATCTTCTGGCACTCGATCAGGGAAGCCAGTCGTCGCGGGCGATTGCTTATTCTGCATCGGGTCAGCCGCTTGCCAAGCATCAGGTTCCGGTTGCCAGTAAACGCTATGGTGCGGCTTGTGTTGAACAGAACGCTGATGAGCTTGTGGATTCGCTTTTTACTTCGATAGCGGGTGTTGCCGAGCAAGTTGATCCCGGGCTTATCGCTTCGGTTGGTTTGGCCACTCAGCGTTCGAGTATCGTGTGCTGGAATCGTTGTTCCGGCAAGGCTTTGAGCCCGGTCTTATCGTGGCAGGACCGCCGCGCAGAGAATTGGCTAGAGGCATTCTCGGGCTCGGGCTCAAGAGTTCAGGAGATTACCGGTCTATTGCTCTCACCACATTATGGCGTGAGCAAAATGCGCTGGTGTCTCGACAATAATCAGGCTGTGCAGACCTGCGCAGCAAATGGCGAATTGCTGATCGGTCCGTTGTCTAGTTATCTGACTTATCAATTGCTGGATGAGCATCCTGTGTTGGTCGATCCGGCAAATGCCTCGCGCACCTTGCTGTTTGATTATCGAACTGGACAATGGTCCCGCGAGCTCATCGGGTTGTTTGGCGTGCCGGAAAATATATTGCCGGAAACGGTAACGTCTCGTTTTGATTACGGCACATTGAGTGCCTCGGGTGTGTCGGCACCTATGCAGTTGGTGACCGGCGATCAGTCCGCGGCATTGTTTGCATTTGGTGATGCGCTGAGCACTACTGTTTATGCCAACCTAGGCACGGGCGCGTTCTTACAGCGACCACTGGGGCCTGAGCCGGTTAGTGTGGCTGGCCTGCTGAACAGCATTGTTTACAGTGATGCAAAAGAGACGGCTTATGTACTTGAAGGTACAGTGAATGGCGCCGGTAGTGCGGTGAATCAGATTGCGCGAGAATTGCAGCTGGAAAGCAAGTGGGTTGAGGCGCATTTAGCAGATTGGTTAGATGAGGTATCTGAGCCGCCCTTGTTTCTAAACGGCGTGTCGGGCTTAGGTGCACCATGGTGGATTTCGGATTTCCATTCGCGTTTCCTGGGTGTGGAGAATTCAACTAGCGATACTTCAGAGCATCATGCAGAAAAGATGGTTGCGGTAGTTGAAAGCATTGTCTTCATGCTACAAACCAATTTTGAACTGTGTGCAGGCGCAACTGCTATGCCAGAGGGATGGGTGGTGAGTGGTGGCTTGTCAGCGCTGGACGGCTTATGTCAGCGGCTGGCAGACCTTAGCGGTGTTCCTGTACTGAGGCCGAATATCGATGAGGCAACGTCCAGAGGTGTGGCTAATTTACTCATTCGTAGCCATAATTCGGTGCCTGAGACCGATATTACTGAAGTACAGTTTGTTCCTCAGATGAACTCACCGCTGGAACATCGCTATTTGCGATGGAGGCACGCCATGGCGGAAGTTATAACTGAAGAATGCAGTTAATCAGATAGCGTGTCAGGCGTTTCTGCCAAGTCTATTCCTCACATAACTATGTCTCACATATAATACTTTACGCCTCGCTAAATTGGTATTACTATAGATACAAATATTTAGTAACAATGATTGAGCTGTATTTCTAGGAGACTCGATCATGCTTAGGGCAGGTAAATAATTTCTCGAGGGACTGCGTGACAATCGCGTTGTCTATATTGGTGGCGAACGAGTCGATGACGTCACTACTCATCCCGCGTTTAGTGAAGCAGCGAAAACCTATGCAGCTTTATTCGACTACAAAGTGGATCCTGCGAATCGTGCCACGATGGCCTATGAAGAAGATGGCGACTGGCACATAATCGAATAGCTTAGTTAGGAGTTTCAGCATGTCTAGTGAGAACAATGAAGCAGAACAGCCCAGTGGGCCGGCGCAGCTCAGCCGGAGACATTTTATTGCGGGAACCGGAACAGTAGCCGCTGTATCTTTGCTGCCCGGTTGCTCGCCATCCGAAGGTGAAGATTACGGAGTACCGGAGGGTGTGCCATTAAGTGAGTTTACGAAAGAATCAACAGCACTTGAGGTTACTGAAGGCCTCGATCTAACCGGGAAAACTGCATTAGTTACCGGGTGTAATTCAGGTTTAGGTTACGAAACAATGCGGGTTCTGGCATTGCGTGGAGCAACCGTTATCGGCGCGGCCCGCTCGGCTGAGAAGGCTAAGACAGCTTGCGATAGCATCGAAGGTAAAGCGATTCCTGTCGTGTGTGAATTATCTGATCTGCAATCCGTTGCTGATTGTGGAGCAGCGGTACGCAAACTTGATTTGCCTATCGATATGCTCATTCTCAACGCCGGAATCATGGCATTGCCCGAACTGGAGCAGGTTAACGGCATCGAGAGGCACTTTTTCATAAATCATCTCGGCCATTTTGTTTTGGCAAATCAAGTTCTGCCACAGGTGCTTAAGGCAGATAAAGGCCGCGTTATTGTTTTAAGTAGCAGCGGCCATAGCTTTGCGCCTGATGCAGGTATCGAGTTCGATAACTTGTCTGGTGAGCGTGACTACTCACCTTGGAAGATGTATGGCCAGTCGAAGATGGCAAATGGCTTGTTCTCTCTCGAGTTGAATAAGCGGTTGCAAGGCACCGGTTCTACCTCCAACTCTGTGCACCCCGGCGTGATCAACACAAATCTCGGGCGTCATTTTCCTTGGTGGCAGAAAATTGCCGCAGGATTGATTGGTTGGTCGTTTATGAAATCGGTTGAAGCAGGTGCGGGTACCGAAACCTATGTTGCAACTGCGCCGGCTTTAGATGGTTATGGCGGCTATTATTTCTCCGATTGCAATCCGATTAATCCTGCGCCGCTAATGCAGGATGAAGAATTGGCTGCGAAGTTATGGGATGTTTCTGTAGAGATGACCCGCGAGTATCTGCTCTAGTTATTTTTGGCATATACCCGATATAAAAAGGGTCGCTATTGCGACCCTTTTTTATTGTCTATCATAGGTAGTTCTGATCTTAGAACTTCCAGTACAGGTCTACGCCGAGACGCCAGGGAATCTCGAATAGATCATCTGATTCTAGATTGCCACCAATGTCCTGACCATCATCATCAAATTTTAGTTTGTTAATATCAACGGTGCCGCGCAGGTTTAGTCGTTCAGTAATTGACCAGGTGGTACCCAGTCCTGCACCAATGCCCCAAGCGGTGTCATCACTTGAGCAAGGAGCGCCTAGAGATTGGACAGCATCACAAAGCTCGCCCTCAACGGAGGTTTTGCCTTTTACTCTTTGCATGTTAAGTGCAAAGTCGAAAGACCAGCGCTCTGCGAAATTCCAGTGATATAGTCCGGCTAGATAAATACTAGCTGTTTCAAAATTGACCGTTGCATCGAAACCTTCATAGATTAGTGTGGAATCAGCATCACCGTATTGTGTATAGCCAATTTCAGCACTCCAATTTGGGTTGAAATCATAGCCAGCAAAGAACTTATAGCCTGCTTCAGGGTCATTGGCTTCTCCTTCTAGAAACTCGATGCTACTGTTGATTTCGGTAAGGCCCAAGCCCGCGCCAGCATAGTAGCCTTTGTCATTCGCCGCAAAGGAAGCCAGCGGCAGAATGCTTATCAGGGCAACTAGCAGTTTGGAGTGTTTCATTTTCTTCACCTATCGTTCGATTGGTCATAATTCAATAGCATCCAATGTGCCAGCTTATGTTTAGTAAAACTGTGACTATCGTCTCAAGTTTCACGGTAGGCTGAATGGTCTAGCGACCGACTATGACGTGGCAGCCGTATTCCCGGGGCGACCGAGATTGCCATTGTGCTAGGTCTTTTATGAATTGGTGAATTGGCGTACAGCAGGGCTCAAGAAGCGGATCTTGGTCTCCGGCCTTTAAAGGTTATGGCCTGTAATATCTATATCGCAGCTTTCTTTGCGACAGCCCGGCCCGGATCAGGCAGCCTTTTTGCGACCCAAGCCAAAGAACGCACCCAAGCCAGATATAAGCAACCAGAATGTTGCGGGAATCGGCACTGTTGTCGAAGATGTAGTTAGTACAGCGTTGATGGAACTGTTGTTTAGACTACCTATGCCATTCTTGCCAGTGCTGAGGGCAGTTTCCAGGTAGACACTTTCGTCCGGCTTGCAGTCGGCTGCATATGCAGCATTGCACTGGACGTTGGTTGTCGCAAAACCTACGAGACCA
>CBDTTT010000065.1:0-7550 GCA_965363345.1 uncultured Chromatiales bacterium | reverse complement strand
AGCGATTCATATTGAAACCAGGGACAAGATATCGGCCGAAGAAGTTCGTGCGCTGTTAGAAGCAGCGCCCGGAGTAGAGGTGATGGATGAGCGCAGATTGGGTGGTTACCCGACTCCGGCGCAGGAATCTGCTGGAGCGGACCCCGTTTTTGTTGGTCGTATTCGCGAAGATATTTCTCACCCCAAGGGGATTAGTCTTTGGGTGGTAGCTGACAACGTGCGTAAGGGTGCAGCGCTAAATAGTGTCCAAATAGCGGAAATTTTGGTGCGAGAATACTTATAGGCTATAGTTTGTATTGCAATTTCTGGTACTTAGTTCCGGTTTTTACAGTACATTACTGCTAAATTCTTGCTCGATTTAACATTTTCTGCTGATTATTCGGGGACATTAGATATGCCGCGCAGTGTAGCCGCTTTAGCCCTTATTATTTCTCTGTCGTTTGCGACAGCCGTATCCGCCTTATCGATAGGTGAAATTGAGCTGAATTCAGCGCTGAACCAACCGTTCAGTGCCGACGTTCCTCTTACCGGCTCCAAGCCGGAAGAGCTCGATAGCCTGCAGGTTAATCTTGCCGAGCAAGATGCTTTCGATAATTACGGTCTTGACCGACCCATGTTTTTAAACGGAATTGGTTTCCGGGTTCGTCGCACAAGTGCGACCGGGGCTGTTCTGGAAATGCGCGGTAACGCACCAGTATCCGAACCCTTCGTAATATTGCTCGTAAAGTTCAACTGGTCAGCCGGTAACTTATTGCGCGAATACACAGTGCTGCTGGATCCGCCGGTCTTTGATACCTCAGTAAATAATCAGCCGGTGCAGGAAGCTCAGCTTTCAGCTCCTCTATCTGCGGCAACGCCTAAAGTTGCACCAGCACCTAAACCTACTCCTGCTCCGTTAGCTCAATCTGCAGTTGCAAGGTCTGCAGCACCCGCTCCTGTATCGCGTGCACCCAAGTTTACCGATGAGGCCTATGGTCCTATAGGCACCGGTCAGTCACTGTGGGGCATTGCGAATCGGGTACGTGGAGGCACCGATGCCAGCGTGAACCAGATGATGGTTGCGTTATATCGTGCGAACCCCGAAGCCTTTATGGGCAATATTAATCGTATGAAGGCCGGCTCTATTTTGCGGATGCCGGAAACTGCCGAACTTAGCGCTATTGAGCGCAGTACAGCGAATGCGGAAGTCATCGAGCAGCATGATGCCTGGCGTTCAGGTCGTCCTGTGCAGTCGGTTTCGGCAACTGAGAGTTCTAAGCCGGCCCAATTGAAGCTGGTCGCTCCTAGCAATAACTCTGCTACTGGTGACGGCGTCGCTGGAGCTGGCAGTGCGGATAGTTCCGGTTCTGCAAGCAGTGGCGATAGCGCCGCGTTGCGTGATGAATTAGAAGAAACCCAGCGATTGTTGGCAATCAAAGACGGTGAGTTGCAGGCCATGCAGCAGCGTTTGGCTGCGCTTGAATCTGGCGAAGAAGCTCAGGAAGAGGCCGTAGTTGATGCCGCGGTTGATTCACTCATTGATGCTGACGCAGACGACGCGCTTGCCGATGAGGCTTTGTCCGGCGCTGAGCTGGAGCAGGCTATTGCTGATACTGCCGCTTTAGAGACAGGTACAGAAGAAGGAATTGATGAGTTTGCTGCCGAAGGTGATGCCGGGCAGCTTGCTACTGAGGCGCCTGCCGATGAGCAGCCTGTTGCTGTCGACCCTACTAGTGTAGTGAGTACCGCATCTTCTGAATCATCAGACAGCGGTTCTATGCTCGACACAGTGTTCGGCATTCTTGGCAATATCTGGATTTGGATTGGCTTGGCGGTTGTCATCGTGGTTGGTTTGGTGTTCTTCCGACGCAAAAATACTGCGCCGGCTATAGGCACTCTGCTTGATGATGATGACGACGACGAAGATGATTTTCCAGAAGCGCCAGAAGACCGAGGCGCTCCGGTTGCTAAGCCTTTGCCTGATAATTTTGAACCTGCAGACTTTACGAAGTCGATGGTTGTGGAAGAAAGTCTGGCCGAGGAGTTTCTTGATAAGTCGCAAGACTCTGCCAGAGATATCGATGGCAGTATTCCGGGTCTGGAACAGACGGCTTATGACGGCGGCATTGATGTTGCTGCACCGGATGATTTTGATATCGGACTGGATACTATTGGTGCCGATAATCAGGACATGCTCCTTGATCTTGGTGATAGCGAAGTTCCGCTAGAAAAGACTACTGAAATTGAGCGCACTGACGACGTCGATTTTACTCAGACTGTTGGCAGTGAGACCGCAATCAATCTGGATCATTCTGATCCGATTGCTGAAGCCGACTTCCATATGGCCTATGGCTTGTATGACCAGGCCGCCGAGCTGCTGGTAAAAGCACTCGATGATGATCCTGACGATAAGCTGATGCGCGTTAAGTTGCTTGAGGTTTATTTTGTCTGGGAGAACAAAGACGGTTTTGCCAGCGAAGCGCATAAGCTGCATGACCAAATTGGTGACGATGCTGATCAGGAATGGAACAAAGTGGTCATCATGGGCAAGCAAATATGTCCCGATGATGCGTTGTTCGAAGGTGAAGCAAGCGGCGCCGGCGATGCTCATAGTATTGATATTCAGCTGGAGTCAGGTGCTGAATCTGAATCCGGTGAAATTGATTTGAGCTTTGATGCCGATGTTGGCGATGATGATGGTCTGGATTTCGATTTTGGTCAGTCATCCGATTCGGGCGATGCTCTGGACTTTGATCTCGGTGGCGCAGAATCTCCAACGATGGAGACTCCAACCATTGAAGCCCCGGGCGCAGAATCTCCAACGATGGAAACTCCGACCATTGAAGCTCCGGGCGCAGAATCGCCAACGATGGAAAGTCCGACCATCGAAGTGCCATCTGCAGATGATCCGACAGTGGAATCACCGACCCTTACATCACTTGAATTAGACGAAGAGTCATCTGATACAGAGTCAATTGATCTGGATGATCTTGATGTCGACTTAGATGATTTTGACGATCTGCTTGGTGATGCCGGTACATCTGATGAAATAACACAGAACAGCATCGATGGCGATACAGACAGCGAAGATGAAGTGACTGAGTCAAATCTGGGCGATGAAGACGCCACTATGCTTGCTGGCAATATCGATTTTTCTGAGTTTGAGCTGGAAGAAGATGATGCCACTGTGCTGGCCGATTCAGGCGACCTGACTGACTTCATACAGAACGATATCGCGGCTGAATCGGACATTGATGAAACGCTTGAGCAGCCAGCGGTGGTTACAGAAGGCGATACGATTGAACAGCCCGGTTTCGATGAATCGGCAGCTGATCCGGATTCTCTGACCTTTAGTGAAGATGTATTCAACGCGGACGATGAGTCACATACCGAGACTCAGGCTATTGATGCTATTGGTAGTGATGACAGCGAAGTCGGAACTAAACTTGATCTGGCCAGAGCCTACATTGAAATGAGCGATCCTGACGGTGCGCGCAGTATTTTGGACGAGGTGCTGGAAGAAGGTAATGACTCCGAGAAGGAAGCGGCCCGCAGCCTGCTGGATGGTCTTAGTTAATTGTTGATCATGTGTTCTGTCTGTCGTTAGTGGTATGAGTTAAATGGGCAGTAAGGCTCCACAAGTTGAAATAGAAGAGAGCGACGCGGTTTACCGCGTCGCTCTTGGTTTGGAATATGACGGCAGCAATTACAACGGGTGGCAGATGCAACCGCATGCACCCAGTATTCAGGAAACTCTAGCGAAAGCAGCGTCTGTTGTAGCCAATGAACCGGTGGCGGTGTTTGGTGCCGGTCGAACTGATACGGGTGTTCACGCGACCATGCAGGTTGCCCACTTCGATACTCACGCACTGCGTGATCAGGAAGGTTGGCGACGCGGGATCAACAGTAATTTGCCCAACGATATAAATGTCCACTGGGTGCGGCCGGTATCACACGAATTTAATGCGCGGTTCTCGGCAGTGTCCCGTGCTTACCGTTATCTTTTACTGAATTGCCGAAGCGGTACCGCAATAGATCGCAAGCGTGTCTGGTGCGTCTCGCAGCCTCTGGACTTTGATGCGATGCGCGAAGCAGCGGCCCATTTAGTCGGAAAACATGATTTCGATGCTTTCCGTGCATCTTCCTGCCAATCTAAATCTGCCGTTAGAACAATCCTTAATCTTGAACTCAGCCAGTATGGCGACTGTATTGCGCTGGATGTGCGCGGCAATGCATTTTTGCATCATATGATTCGCAACATTATGGGGTCACTGGTTCGGGTGGGCACCGGAGACGCTGAGCCTGAGTGGATCCGCCTTATTCTTGAGTCCAGAGACCGTACTTTGTCGGGAATAACCGCGCCGCCACAAGGCCTGTATTTCGTTGACGTGGTCTATCCGGAGGAGTTCGCTTTACCGGTTAACGGTGCAGCAGTATCTCCTGTAGTGAACCATTTGCCTTTTTGACGGGTTGTACGCCGGGTAATTCACTAAATAATCGTTATCAGTGGTGAAGACTCGCGGCGAGTCGTTTATTATTCGCGCATGAGTTGGTTCGAGAAAATACTTCCTTCCCGCATTAGCACCGAGAGCCGCAAACGCTCTAGTCGTTCTGTGCCTGAGGGTATCTGGCAAAAGTGTCCTTCCTGTGGCGCGCAGCTGTATCGAGCGGAGCTCGAGCGAAACATGTTCGTTTGCCCCAAGTGCACTCACCATATGCGTATTAATGCGCGCCAGCGTTTAGGTTATTTTCTGGATCCGAATACCGGCCGTGAAATTGCCGAAGGCTTGTCTCCGAGTGATCCGCTCAAGTTTAAAGACAGTAAAAAGTACAAAGACCGAATTACGCAGGCACAAAAGAAAACCGGCGAGAAAGATGCCCTAATCGTCATGACGGGTTTGCTGAAAGGTCAGCCTGTTGTGGTCTGCGCTTTCGAGTTTTCTTACATGGGCGGTTCAATGGGCTCTGTAGTTGGCGAGAAATTTAGTCGGGCTGCAAAGTACGCACGTGATAATCGTATGCCGCTGGTTTGTTTTGCCGCGAGCGGTGGTGCCCGTATGCAGGAAGCTTTGTTCTCGTTGCTGCAGATGGCAAAAACCAGTGTCGCTTTGGCGACAATGGGTGAAGCAGGCGTGCCGTATATCTCGGTGCTTACCGACCCTACTACGGGTGGCGTATCTGCAAGCCTGGCGATGTTGGGTGATATCAATGTCGGTGAGCCACGTGCATTGATCGGCTTTGCCGGTCCGCGTGTTATTCAGCAGACCGTGCGTGAAACCTTGCCCGAAGGTTTTCAGCGCAGTGAGTTTTTGCTTGATCGCGGCGCTCTCGACATGATTATTGATCGCCGCGACATGCGCGATGAGCTCGCTTCTGCACTGAGCAAACTTATGAAGCAGCCAGCACCCGTCACGGCAGGCTGATGCAGCAACGTTCTCTGGCAGACTGGCTCTGCTGGCAGGAAACCTTAAATCCCCTCGAAATCGACCTTGGTCTCGACCGCGTTCGCGCCGTAGCTGCGCGAATGGAACTGCAACCGCCACAGGGTTCGGTATTTCTGGTTGCCGGTACCAATGGTAAGGGCTCAGTAGTGCGTAGTCTTGAGTGTATTTGCCGGGCCAACGGTCTGAAAACAGGCACCTATACCTCTCCACACCTTTTCACTTATAACGAACGCGTGTGCGTATCTGGCGACGCCGCTAGCGATGATCAGTTTATTGATGCCTTTGTGGCCATTGAAGAATTGCGCGGTGATTTACCGCTGACGTATTTCGAGTACGGAACGCTCGCGGCATTTAAAATATTGTCAGATGCCAGAGTTGATGTCTGGATTATTGAGGTTGGTTTGGGCGGGCGTCTGGATGCGACCAATATTATCGAGCCCGATTTCAGTTTGATTACGACGATCGATTATGACCACCAGAGTTTCTTAGGCGATACGCTTCCGGAGATTGCCAGAGAGAAAGCCGGAATTTTGCGTGCTAAGGGGCAGGGTTTCTTTGGCGATTACGAAGTGCCCGAGTCTATTGCGCAAGTTGCAGACTCTTTGTCGCTTTCGGTCAGGACTCAAGGGGATGACTTCGGGTTCGAAGTAGTTGGAGACTCATGGATATTCGCCGGAGAAACTGTGCGGATTGACGGTCTGCCATTGCCACCGGGCAATCCGGAGGTTCAGTTAAAGAATCAGAGTCTGGCGCTGGCTGCATTAGAAGCCTGGCGACCTGAGTTGTTGGCAGATAAAGCTCGCTTGTCTGCGGCTCTTGAGACTGCTGTTCCTGAGGGGCGCTTTCAGATTCTGAGCAAGCAGCACGGCCCTGCAGGCGCCTCTAAGCGACTCCAGTGGATACTGGATGTAGGGCACAACCCTCAGGCAATGCGGGCACTTGAGGCAAACCTTGATGCGCTGCCGGCACAACCAACCACGCTGGTGCTTGGTATGCTTGCAGATAAGGATGTTGCTGCCGTAGTTGCCAGCCTGAAGGCGAGGGTTGAGCGCTGGATTGTCACCGATGTGGCAGCCGGGCGTGGTCAGGCAGCCGCTACGCTTGCGAATAAGCTCGCGGCTCACGGTGTGACTGCCGAAATTGTCGCTGACAATGCTGAAGCATTTCAGTTGGCGCGTGACACCGCACCGGCTGATAGTAGAATTTTGGTCTGTGGTTCATTTTTTGTTGTTGGACCTGCCATGCAATGGCTTTCGATGTAGTAAAATAAATCGCATCGGGGAGGTGTGCTCCTCAATGCCTTTCATTTCCTTGATTCAACCTTAATCATCCACGGCGGAGAAATTGTTTGATGGACCGGAGCTTGCTGGAACGCATGATTGGTGCAACGGTCCTTGTGATCGTGCTGGTTGTGCTTGCACCTGCACTGCTGGATGGAAGAAAGCCGCCAGGTGCTGTGTCTAATGCTTCTCCTGATGCAATTATGGATGCGCCGGCGCAGATCGCCCCGGTACGGGTTGAGACCATCAAGTTAGGCGGTAGTAGTTCTGTCTCTAGAGATGCCAGTCCTAAAGTAACGGCGACTTCGCCCGCAAAAAGCGCGACTGCACCTAAGTCGGCATCACAGCCCACAGCAAAACCTAAAACTAAGCCATCCGCAAAACCCATTGATCAATGGATGGTACAGCTCGGTAGTTTCTCGGCAAAAGACAATGCCGAGAAATACGCGGCGAAAGTTAAAGCATCCGGCTTTCCCGCGATGGTGAGTTCATTCCGTTCCGGCGGAAAAACAATGTATCGGGTTCAGGTTGGCCCCCGTGATGATAGGCCGTCCGCCGATCGCCTTGTGGCTCAGCTTAAAAAGTCAGGGCACAAAGGGCTTGTTATGCCGGTGAACCCTTGAGCATTCTGATATTCGGGAGCGAGTAGATGACCGTCGTTGATTATCTCTTGATAGCAATCGTCTGTGTGTCCGCGATAATTAGTATCTTCCGCGGCTTCGTAAAAGAGGCATTGTCGTTAGCCAGCTTAATACTCGCAATCTGGGCAGCTGCGCAGTTTGGCCCGCAAATGGGCGACCTTATCGGCGGCAGCATTGAATCGGCAACGCTGCGAGCCTGGTTGGGC
>CBDTTT010000064.1:0-7571 GCA_965363345.1 uncultured Chromatiales bacterium | reverse complement strand
TACCCACGGAAAAACGACAACCACCAGTTTAATAGCCAGTGTATTGGCCGATGCTGGCGAAGACCCAACGTTTGTAATTGGTGGGCGTCTCGTTAGTGCTGATTCAAATGCACGCCTTGGTGCCGGTCGCTATCTTGTTGCAGAGGCCGATGAGAGCGATGCATCATTTACGCATCTGCAGCCGATGATTGCCGTGGTAACCAATGTTGATAAAGATCATATGGAAACCTATGACGGTGATCCGGAGCGTTTGAAAGCCACCTTTATTGAATTCTTACACAACCTGCCGTTCTACGGTTTGGCGGTTGTATGTATTGATGACGCCGGCGTACGCGAAATACTGCCCCGGATTAAACGTGCAGTTCTTACCTATGGCACATCTGAAGATGCTGATATCCGCGCGGTTACCTTGCGCGGTGATGGCTTCCAGTCAGTTGTTCAGGTAGCCCGACCCGGCACTGATGAGTTGTTAACAATCAATGTCAATTTACCCGGTCGGCACAACGTATTGAATGCGCTGGCAGCTGTTGCGATTGCGTATGAGTTAGAGCTGCCGGATAGCGCAGTGCAGTCTGCGTTGAATAGTTTTGAAGGTGTTGATCGTCGCTTGCAGGTGCTCGGTGAGCACCGTTTGCCGGCGGGCGATGTCATGTTTATCGATGACTACGGGCATCACCCCACAGAGATTGCCGCTACTTTAGAAGCAGTTCGACAGGGTTGGGCGGGGCGCAGGGTTGCTGTCGTATTTCAGCCGCATCGCTATAGCCGCACCCGTGACTTGTTGGATGACTTCGCCGAAGTATTGACCGGAGCAGATCAGCTCATCGTGACCGAAGTGTACCCGGCTGGTGAAGAACCGATTCCCGGAGCTGATGGCCGTGCGATCTGCGCTGCAGTTCGTGCTCGCGGCAAAGTTGAGCCGGTGTTTGTTGAGCAGTTGGAAGACTTGTCCGATGCTTTGTCGACCATGTTGGCTGACGGTGATCTGCTACTTACCCTGGGTGCCGGCGATATTGGCGCTGCTGCACAGGCTTTGCCTGCTGCATTACAGGCTGGGGGGCAAGCGAAGAAATGAATGCAATAGCCCAACAGTTTGATACCGCGGTTTGTTATGACGAGAGCATGAGTCGTCATACCTCATGGCGTGTGGGTGGCAAGGCCGATGTATTTTTTACACCGCAATCGCGTGCGCAGCTTATTGATTTTTTGCAGGTTCAGGAGGCTGATGTGCCTCTGACCTGGGTGGGTCTTGGTAGCAACTTGTTGGTTCGCGATGGTGGTATCCGCGGCGTCGTTATTGCAATCAGTTCTGCGCTCGGCAGCTATACCGACTTAGGTGATGGCGTGATTGAAGCCGAAGCGGGTTTGGCTTGTACCGTACTTGCCCGCAAGACCGTGCGTTTAGGTTTGGGCCCCGCAGAATTTTTTGCCGGCATTCCCGGCACTATTGGCGGCGCGCTTAGCATGAATGCGGGCGCTTTCGATGGCGAGACCTGGGACAAGGTTCAGGAAGTCGATGTCGTAAATCGTCAGGGCGAGGTTATTACACGCCAGGCAGGCGAATACGAGGTGGGCTATCGTCATATAGCCGCACCGGCAAACGATGAATGGTTTCTTGCGGCGCGCTTTAAGTTTGATGCTGATAGCGAAACTAACATGAGTCGTCTGACGGCATTAATTCAGGAACGTCGTGAAAAGCAGCCGCTTGGCTTACCAAGTTGTGGCTCTGTATTTCGCAATCCTGAAGGCGATTATTCGGCTCGTTTGATTGAAGCCTGCGGGCTTAAAGGTTTCCGCATCGGCGGTGCCGAAGTTTCGCCGAAGCATGCCAACTTTATTATTAACATCGGTGATGCGACGGCTGTAGATATTGAAGCATTGATCACACATGTGCGCGCTGAAGTTGAAGCAGCACACGGCATTTTGCTACATCCTGAAGTTCGTGTCGTGGGGGATGCGCTATGAGTCATCAGCGTATTGCCATAACGAACCCTGCAGACTTCGGCAAGGTAGCCGTGTTGCTGGGTGGCGATTCAGCCGAACGTGAAGTGTCTCTCTTGAGTGGCACTGCGGTTCATCAGGCCCTGCTAAATAAAGGTGTCGATGCGCATCAGATTGATGCGAGTGGCGGTCTGCAAGGCAAGCTAGATGGTTTTGACCGGGTCTGGATTGCATTGCATGGGCGCGGCGGCGAAGACGGTGTAACTCAGGGATTGCTTGAGTCAGCAGGGTTGCCGTATACCGGCAGCGGCGTGCTTGGCTCAGCTTTATGCATAGATAAGTTGCGCACCAAACAGGTGTTAGAGGCTGCCGGTATTGCAACGCCTGTGTATGCCGTGGCTCGTGAAGCTGCTGATTGCACCGACTTGGAAACTAGTCCGGGCGTGCCGATGATGATGAAGCCGGCGCTGGAAGGTTCGAGTATCGGTATGTCGCGTGTCGACAGTGTCGAGCAAATTCTTCCAGCCTTCGAGAAGGCCATTGAGTCCGGTTGTGATGTGCTTGCCGAGGCGTGGGTAAGTGGCCCTGAGTACACAGCGTCGATATTGCAAGGTGAAGCGTTGCCGTTGATATGTATCGAAACTGATGCGGTGTTTTATGACTACGAAGCGAAGTATCAGAGTGATGACACCCGTTACATCTGCCCTTGTGGTCTGCCGGCAGATAAAGAGCATGAATATCAAGTAATGGCAGCAAAAGCTTTTGCTGCAGTTGGTGCTTCCGGATGGGGGCGCGTCGATTTCATGTTGAACGAGCAGGGTGAAGCTCTGGTTCTTGAGGTGAATACTGTACCCGGCATGACGAGTCACAGTCTTGTGCCTATGGCTGCGAAACAGGCCGGTATTGATTTTGACATGCTGGTTTGGCGAATTCTCGAAACTTCTCTGGAGGTGGCCGATGGGTGCTAAGCGTTCTAACCGTCGTAAATCCGCGCCGAAGAAGACGTTCACGTTGCCTAGCATTAACGTGCTGCCGATATTGAAAGGCATGGCTGCGTGTGCAGTTTTGGCAGGTGTTTATCAGGGCACTATGTGGTTGATGGATCAGCCTATTGAGGCTGTTCGGATTCATGGCACGTTTCAGCGAGTGCCATCAGTCAGAGTTGAAGCCGCTCTCGATGATTTTCTTGATGAAGGCTTTCTGAGCCTGAACCTGAATGACGTGCGGGCACGACTCTCTGGAATACCCTGGGTGGCAAATGCATCCGTTCGCCGCCAGTGGCCGGGCGTGTTGGACGTCACGGTTGTTGAAGAACAGGCGGCGGCGCGTTGGGGCAAGAGCGGCTTGCTCAATACGCGTGGCGAATTGTTTGTCGAAGACGCGACTCATTTGCCTGCCGAATTGCCCCGTCTCAATGGTCCCAAAGGGGCCGAGCGGCAGGTTGCCCAGCGTTATTTTGAATTGCAGCAGCGGGTTGAGCAGCGTGGTTTGAGCATTACGGTGTTGAGCCTTGATAAGCGCGGGTCGTGGACGATGCGACTGAGCAGTGGCATTGATGTGCGTCTTGGTTCAGCTGGCGTTGAAGATCGGGCTGACCGGTTTTTCAGGGCGCTGGATCAGGTAATTACGGAACAGAGTGGCAAGGTTGCTTACATCGACATGCGATACACAAATGGATTTGCAATTGGCTGGAAAAAAGCCGGCGCACGGAATGCGTCAATCGACTCGGAGATAGGCCCACATGGCTAACAAGTCTGAAAAAGAACTTATCGTCGGTCTCGATATCGGTACCTCGAAAATTGTCGCAATAGTCGGCGAGATTCAGGACGATGGTGATCTGGAAATAATTGGCTTCGGTATTCACCCTTCGAAGGGTTTGAAACGCGGTGTAGTGGTTAATATTGAGTCAACAGTTAAGTCGATTCAGCGCGCTGTAGAAGAAGCGGAATTGATGGCAGGCTGTGAGATTCAGTCGGTGTATGCCGGCATTGCTGGCAGCCACATACGTAGCTTGAACTCGCACGGTATTGTCGCCATTCGCGACAGCGAGGTAACACAGGGCGATATCGACCGGGTTATTGACGCCGCTCGAGCTGTTGCTATTCCAGCAGATCAGAAGATCTTGCATGTGCTGCCTCAGGAATTTGTGATCGATGGCCAGAGTGGTATTCGTGACCCCATCGGCATGTCAGGTGTTCGTCTCGAAGCTCATGTTCATATGGTTACCGGGTCTGCCAGTGCCGCCCAGAACATTATTAAATGTGTGCAGCGTTGTGGCCTTGAAGTTGATGACATCGTGCTGGAACAGTTGGCATCGAGTCATGCGGTACTCACAGAAGATGAGCAGGAGCTTGGCTCATGCCTAGTGGACCTCGGCGGTGGTACTACTGATATTGCCGTATTCCATGACGGTGCGATTAAATACACAGGTGTTATTCCTATCGCTGGTGATCAGGTGACGAATGACATCGCGGTATCACTGCGTACGCCAACTCAATACGCTGAAGAAATCAAAATAAAATACGCCTGTGCGCTGTCTTTGCTGGCTAATCGTGATGAAACGATTGAAGTTCCCAGCGTCGGTGATCGTCCTCCACGCAGTTTGGCACGTCATACGCTAGCCGAAGTGGTGCAGCCGCGTTATGAAGAGTTGTTCAGCCTCGTTAGAAATGAACTAAAGCGTAATGGCTTTTTAGATATGTGTGCGGCCGGAATTGTTATCACCGGCGGTACAGCAAAGATGGAAGGCGCAGTTGAGTTGGCCGAAGAAGTGTTTCATTTGCCGGTGCGACTTGGCGCACCCCAGCACGTTAGCGGTTTGGGTGATGTTGTGCGCAACCCTATTCATGCCACTGGTGTCGGTATTCTGCTCTATGCGCGCGATAGCAAAGCGCAAGGCGGTCATAGTGAGAACGGCACTACGGTAAACGTGAAAGATGTTTGGTCAAAAATGAAAGCATGGTTTCAGGGAAGCTTCTGAAATCAGCTGCTTGTCATAAAAGAATTTGTTGGATTGTTGTGAAGTTGGGATAGCGAAGATTAATTAGGTTTTTGGGAAATGTTATTTAGTAAGTCTATTAGAAATATTTTGAATTTTTGTTTTAACAAATTTAGTAAATATTCGGGTTTTTTGTTTTTAAATTTATATATATGCTGCGGAGCTATAAGGAGATAGGCCATGTCGTTTGTAATAGTGGATGACTACAGTGAAAACGCCGTAATTAAAGTAATCGGTGTTGGTGGAGGCGGCGGCAACGCCGTTCGTGAAATGGCAACGACTGGTATTGATGGGGTTGACTTCATCTGTGCGAATACCGATCGTCAGGCTTTGTCGAATTCAAATGTGAAGACCACATTGCAAATCGGCACAAACATGACCAAAGGTCTCGGTGCAGGTGCGAACCCAGATGTAGGACGTCAAGCGGCAATGGAAGACCGCGATCGTCTGAAAGAAGTAATCGAAGGTGCCGATATGCTGTTTATTACCGCCGGTCTTGGTGGTGGTACAGGTACCGGTGCGGCTCCGGTGATTGCGCAGGTTGCTAAAGAAATGGGCATTCTAACTGTTGCGATCGTAACGAAGCCTTTCGGAATGGAAGGTGGTAAGCGAACCAAAATCGCTAACCAGGGCATTGTTGAGTTGGGTAAGTATGTCGACTCTCTAATCACAATTCCTAACGATAAACTTCTGGCAGTTTTGGGCAGCGACACAAGTTTGCTTGCTGCTTTTGGCGCAGCCAATGAAGTGTTGCAGGGTGCGGTTCAGGGTATTGCAGAACTGATTACCCGACCTGGCCTCATCAACGTCGATTTTGCAGACGTACGTACGGTGATGTCAGAAATGGGTATGGCAATGATGGGTTCTGGTGTTGCAAGTGGAGATGATCGTGCACGCGAAGCTGCTGAAGCAGCTGTGTCGAGTCCACTTCTTGAAGACATCGATCTTGCTGGCGCTAACGGTATTCTTGTTAACGTGACTGCATCTGAAGATTTGGGCTTGGGTGAGTTCACCGCGATTGGCGACATCGTGAAAGAGTTTGCATCAGATGATGCGACGGTTGTTGTTGGTACGGTAATCGATCCCGATATGAACAACAGCATTCGCGTGACTGTTGTGGCTACAGGTCTGGGTCAGCCTATGCAGCGGTCGGAAACACCTGAGATTTCAGTTGTGAAGACAGCAGAGCCTTTGGTGGCGCGTGTGCTTGATGGTACGACTGGCGGTCCGGATCTTGTGGATATTGATTACACGGATTATGACCTGCCCCCTGGTACACGTAACAAGAGTGCCGATATGGATGTTTCAGAGTCTCATGACAATTTGGAAATGCTTGATATTCCGGCATTTTTACGGCGTCAGGTCGACTAGCATCAACTTGCGTGGCTTCGTCGGACTGTGGTAATTTTCAACCATATTATCATCTCGGGTCGACGAAGCTGCCGGGTGCTGGCTTTAGATAAAGCCATTCGTTAGGGTTGTCTAATTAAGATAATTCCTAATGAAAACAAAGTACTTGGTGATTGCGAGGGAACGAGCAGGGTGGATTTGCGTGCTTTAAAAGCTATTTTGCGCGGCTGAAGTCATATGGCTTCAGCCCCTTTTGCTGCGCGGAACTTGTCGGTAGTACCGGCAAACACACGGATTACAGGTTTATGCTGAAACAGCGCACATTAAAAAATTCTATACGGGCTACTGGTATTGGTTTGCATACCGGCCGCAAGGTTTATATGACTCTGCGGCCAGCGGCCGAGAATACGGGCATCGTATTCCGTCGTGTTGATCTTGATCCGCCGGTTGATGTTCCCGGGGATGCCAGGATTGTCGGAGAGACCATGCTTGGTACCACCCTAATTAAGGGCGAGACTAAAGTGTCTACGGTCGAGCATTTGATGGCCGCACTTGCCGGTCTTGGTATCGATAATCTTTATGTCGATCTGAGTGCCCCTGAAGTACCTATTATGGATGGCAGTTCTGCTCCATTCGTATTCTTGCTGCAGTCAGCCGGCATTGCCGAGCAGAATGTCGCAAAGAAATTTGTGCGTATCACTAAGTCGGTTCGTGTTGAAGAAGGTGATAAGTGGGCTGAGTTTCGTCCTTACGATGGTTTTAAAGTTAACTTCAAAATAGATTTCGATCATCCGGTTTTTAAGCAACATACGCTTGAATCAACAATCGACTTCTCAACGACTTCATTTTTGAAAGAAGTGAGTCGAGCACGTACTTTTGGTTTCCTGCGTGATATCGAAGCAATGCGCTCGCGTCGTTTAGCTCTTGGCGGCAACATAGATAATGCAATTGTGTTGGATGACTTCCGTGTATTGAATGAAGACGGTTTGCGTTACGAAGATGAGTTTGTGCGCCACAAAATTCTCGATGCTATCGGTGACTTGTATCTGTTAGGCCATAGCCTTATCGGTGAGTTCATCGGCTATAAGTCCGGACATGATTTGAACAACAGATTGATTAGAGCTTTGCTTGAGAGTGGTGACTACGAGGAAGTAACATTCGAAGATGTGGCTGAGTCGCCGATTAGTTATTCGCCTGTAGCAGCAGCGGTGGCTTCTGTCTGATCTGTTCTTGAATATATAGAAAATAAACTATCTGAATACGAAAAGGCTCTTTCAGAAAG
>CBDTTT010000063.1:0-7608 GCA_965363345.1 uncultured Chromatiales bacterium | reverse complement strand
GATGAGATTCTTTCGACGATGGCTTGCCACGGTTCTGTGCGGGCAAATCGCCAGCTTACGATTGCCGAAATGAATGCGTTGTTGCGTGAGATGGAGGCAACGGAGCGCGCAGATCAGTGCAATCATGGCCGGCCGACCTGGAGCGCGCTCAGTATGAAAGACCTAGACCGTCTGTTTCATCGCGGCCGATAGCTTGTTGAGCCAACCCTCCGAACAGCCGTTATTGATTTGTCTGATGGGCCCGACTGCGGCCGGCAAGACAGAAATCGCAATTAGGCTTGCCAAAGAACTGCCTTGCGACATCATCAGTGTCGATTCAGCCATGGTTTACCGCGGTATGAACATCGGCACCGCTAAGCCCGATGCTGCAACCTTGGCAGCGGCACCGCATCGTTTGGTCAATATTCGCGACCCTTGGGAATCCTACAGTGCCGGTGATTTCTGTGCTGATGTTGTCAGAGAGGTGGCTGAGATTTCTGCCCACGGCCGCATACCCTTGCTTGCCGGCGGCACGATGATGTATTTCCACGCACTGCAAGTTGGCCTCGCAAAGTTGCCTCAGGCTAACCCGGAGTTACGTGCGGAAATTGATGCCCGTGCTGCACAGACCAGTTGGACTGCCCTGCACTCAGAACTTGCGCAGCTAGATCCGGTTGCAGCAGAGAAAATCAGGCCCAATGATGCGCAACGGATTCAGAGAGCCCTTGAGGTTATTTATATTTCCGGCGAGAAAATCTCCGACCTGCAGCAGGCAACACAACCGGTGCTCGATGCGCGCTTTTTCAACATTGGCTTGATGCCACCCGATCGTGCCGTGTTGCATCAAAGAATAGAGCGACGTTTTGGCATGATGCTGGATGACGGCTTCGAGGAAGAGGTCAGGCAGCTGCTGGCATTGCCCGGGATGTCAGCTGATGTGCAGTCGATGCGCGCTGTTGGCTACCGGCAGCTTGCTGAATATTTGCAGGGTGAGACTGATCTCGACGAGGCTAAGCGCAGGGCTGTGGTTGCGACCCGCCGTCTGGCGAAGCGGCAGATGACATGGATGCGGAGCACCGCCGGTCTGCATGTTGTGGACAGTGATGCTGCCGATAAACATGAGCAGGTACTGCGGCTAGTAAATGGTCATGCGTCTCAGCTTTCACAGCGATGACGTTTCCGCTGCGTAAAGTGTCATTGAGACTAGTAGTATTGAGACTAGTGGAATTAAGACTAGTGCAACTCGCATAGTTAATGGCTAGAATGCGCACAGGGCGCGAAGCTGGTCGTGTAATCGATAAGCAAGCATCGAATAACAATAACGAAGCTAATAATAAGTCGGAAATTGAATCCGGCATATACACGACAGTCAGGAGTCGATGATGTCAAAAGCGCATACACTGCAAGATCCTTTCCTAAATGCATTGCGTAAAGAAAAGGTGCCGGTGTCTATATTTCTTGTGAATGGAATTAAGTTGCAAGGAACCATCGATTCGTTTGATCAGTTTGTTGTGTTGTTGAATAACAGCGTAAGCCAGATGGTTTACAAGCATGCTATTTCAACGGTTGTGCCCTCGCGTGCTGTCACAATCCCATACGGCGATGAAGACGAAAGTTAATATCAAAGCTGCGCCACCCCGAATAACTCATCCAGAGCTTGATGTAATGCAATCCGGACATCCGGTTGCAGGCTTGTGCCTGTCGTGGGAGTTGGTTTTTGTTTGATAGACCCGAATATGGTGAGCGTGCAGTGCTCCTGCACTTCAGTCTGGGCCAGAAGCAAACAGAGTATGACGAGCAGGAGTTCGAGGCATTGGCATTGTCCGCCGGCGTGGAGATCATCGGTGCGCTGCATGCCCGTCGCGAAAGTGCGACACCCAGATATCTAATCGGCACGGGTAAGGTTGAAGAGCTCAAGGTCTATGTGGTTGCAAACAAGGTCGATGTGCTGCTGATCGATCATGAGTTGACGCCGCGCCAGGAAATTAACCTCGAAAAAGAACTCTGTGTGCGGGTGATTGACCGTACCGGCCTGATTCTTGATATTTTTGCTCAACGTGCCCGTACCCATGAGGGTAAGTTGCAGGTTGAGCTAGCGCAGTTGCGTCATCTATCGACACGTTTGGTCAAGGGCTGGACTCATCTGGAACGCCAAAAGGGCGGTATTGGTCTTCGTGGCCCAGGTGAAACTCAGTTGGAAACCGACCGTCGTCTGGTCGGGCATAGTATTAAACGTCTGCAAAAGCGCCTTGATCGGGTGGACGCGCGCCGGCAGCAGGGCAGACAGCATCGTAAGAAACAGGATATGCCTACCGTTTCATTGGTTGGGTACACCAATGCCGGCAAGTCAACGCTATTTAATTTGTTCAGCGGCGCTGGCGTGGTGGCAGCGGACAAACTGTTTGCGACGCTTGATCCCACCTTGCGCAAGATCGAATTGCCGGGCGGTGATGAGACCATTCTCATTGATACTGTTGGTTTTGTTCGTGATTTACCGCATGAGTTGATTGCGGCCTTTCAGTCGACGCTGGAGGAAACCCGCGATGCTGATCTGCTGCTGCATGTCATCGATTGCTCCGATCCGGAGCATATTGTGCGGATTGAGCAGGTCGATGAGGTTCTTGACCAAATTGGCGCTGCAGACTTACCAATCATTCAGATTTACAATAAGGCTGATATACTTGGTGTCGAGCCGCGGGTTGATCGTGCTGAGACCGGAGAAGTCCGGAGAATTTGGCTTTCAGCTCATACGGGCAAGGGCACAGACCTATTACTTGATGCAATCGCTGAATTTTTACACCGGGGTCGTGTCAGAGGTACTGTGCAGCTTGATGTATCGCAGGCTCGTTTGCGGGCTTTATTATATGATCAGGCACGTATTTATGCTGAACGCATGCATGATGACGGTAGCTGTGAGCTTGATCTTGAGATCGACAAGCATCGCTACGAGCGTTTGCGGCAGCAGGAAAGTTTATTAATCCAGAACTAGTTCTGGCATTTGTTTGACCAGATCTAAATAAGAAAGCGTTTTGCTCATAAGTCGGGTTTCGCCCGCGCAGACAAGCGTTTGTCAGTAACACTCAACTACGGACACAGTAAAGATGGCGTGGAACGAACCCGGTAATGGTAACGGCAAGAATCCTTGGGACAACGGGCGTGGAAATGATGGTCCGCCTGACCTCGATAAAATAGTTCGTGAGTGGCAGCAGCGAATCAACTCAATGTTTGGCGGTCCTAAGAAGCCAGGCGGAAGTGGCGACAATCCTCGCAGTAGCGCCGGCGGCCCGCTGGTCGCTTTGGTATTGATTGTGGTTGCAGGCGCTTGGGCCTTTACGGGCTTTTATACTGTCGATAACGCGGAACGTGGTGTGTTGCTGCGTTTTGGCGGTTATGCCGGCACCACTCAACCGGGCTTGCGTTGGCATGTGCCCTGGCCGATTGAAGATGTTCTGCTTGTTAACGTGGCTGGTGTTAATAAGTACAACCAGCAGACGCGGATGCTAACCGCCGATGAGAATATCGTCGAGGTCGATCTGGTGGTGCAGTATCTTAGGTCCGATCCGGTTTCCTATCTGTTCGACGTTCGTGATGCTGATGGCACGCTCAATGATATCAGTGAGAGCGCGATTCGTGAAGTTATCGGTAAGTACAGCATGGACTTCGTGCTGCTTGAGGGTCGTGCGCAAATCGCGCAGGAAACTAAAGTCGTTATTCAAACGGCTATGGATGAGTATGGCGCCGGTATCGTTGTAACCACCGTCAATCTGCAGGATGTGAACTTTCCCGGTCAGGTTGAAGCGGCCGTTCAGGACGCAATTAAAGCGCGAGAAGATAAAGCGCGTCTCTCATTTGAGGCTCAGTCGTATGCCAACGATATTGTGCCTAAAGCACGTGGTGAGTCGGCCCGCCGTTTACTCGATGCGGAAGGTTATAAAGAACGGGTCATAGCCGATGCAGACGGTGAAACTTCGCGTTTCACTCAGTTGCTTACAGAATATGAGAAGGCGCCCGGCGTAACCCGTGACCGCTTGTATATCGAAGCGATGGAAACTGTATACAGCAATTCCAACAAAGTACTGCTTGATGCTGAAGGTAGTGGCAACATGCTTTATCTGCCGGTCGATAAGCTGATCGAACAACGCAGTAGTGGCAGCAGATCTTCTGCCGCAGGCAGCAGCGGAAGCTCTAAATCCGGTGGCGGGAGTAGTGTGCCGCAGAACTCAGGGGCATCCGGTAGTAATCAGGATTCACGTAGCCGGGGTAACCGCTAATGAATATCTTTAAGCCTTCATTTGTGCTCACCGCCATTATCGTGCTGTTCATTTTTTCGATGAGCGTGTTTACCGTTGATGAGCGTGAGCTTGCGATCAAATTCCGGTTTGGTGAAATTGTGCAATCTGACTTCGATTCAGGTTTGCATTTCAAGACACCGTTCGTGAACAACGTTGAGAAGTACCCGAGCCGTATTCTGACTTTGAACAATCCGCAGGAACTGTTCCTGACATTCGAGAAGAAAAATCTCTTTGTCGACTTCTTTGTGAAGTGGCGCATTGTGGATATCGATGACTATTACAATGCGACTCAGGGTGATGAGCTCCTCGCTGCTCAGCGTTTGCTGGAGCAGGTTAAGGATGGTATCCGAACTGAATTCGCAAAACGTACAGTGCCTGAAGTGGTTACCGCAGAGCGTCGTGAACTAATGTCAGACATGCTTAATGACGTGAAGAAGAATGCGAAGACCTTGGGCATCGAAGTAGTTGATGTCCGCGTGAAGCGTATTGAATTCTCTGAGGACGTTAGTGACTCGGTGTTCCGGCGTATGCGCCAGGAACGGGCACGTGTAGCCTCTGAGTTGCGTGCGGAAGGTGCCGAAAGTGCAGTGCAAATTCGTGCTGATGCAGAGCGTCAGCGCACGGTGCTGTTGGCTGAGGCCTATCGTGATGCTGAGATATTGCGTGGTGAAGGTGATGCGAAAGCTGCCGAGATTTATGCCCGTGCGTACAGCAAAAACCCTGAGTTCTATGCGTTTCATCGCAGTATTGAGGCGTATCGTCGCTCTTTAGGTAACTCTAACGATCTGTTGGTAATTGATGCCAATAGTGAGTTTCTGCGTTACTTGAACAAATCGAGTAAGAAATAGACCTTTATTAGAATTGCCAGAGTTTGTTTGTTAATGGTCTGGAGTGACTTACTCGCTGCTTTTGCCTTGTATCTGGTGATCGAAGGCTTGTTACCTTTCGCCAACCCTAAAGGTTGGCGAAAAAGTTTGTTTACTATCGCGCAGTTGAATGACCGTCAGCTGCGTGGTTTTGGTGCCGCTATTATTGTGGTGGGCTTGATGTTGTTGCTCGCCATACGCGGCTGATTAAAGTTTTCATAAGAATACAGAGCCCTTAGTCATGGGAAAAAATGTAGTAGTAGTCGGGGCCCAATGGGGCGATGAAGGTAAGGGCAAGATCGTTGATCTGCTCACCGACGGGGTAGGTGCAGTGGTTCGCTTTCAGGGCGGGCACAATGCCGGACATACACTGATTGTTGGTGACAAGAAGACCGTATTGCACTTGGTGCCATCAGGTATTTTGCGTCCAGATGTCGATTGCGTGATTGGCAATGGCGTTGTTGTGCATTTGCCTTCGTTGCTTAAAGAAATCGATGGCCTTGAGGCTAATGGCGTTGCTGTAACCGAGCGCTTGCGCTTGAGTGGTGCTTGCCCATTAATTCTACCTACCCATATAGCACTAGATCAGGCTCGCGAGATTGCGCGTGGCAATGACCCTATCGGTACGACTGGCCGTGGTATTGGCCCTGCGTATGAAGATAAGGTCGCCCGTCGTGCAGTGCGTGTATCCGACCTGCTAGATGGCGATCATTTCGCCGCTCAACTGAAAGTTACGATGGAGTTGCATAACTTCATGTTGACCGAGTTCTATAAGCAGTCTGCCATTTCCTATGATGAAGTATTAGCTGAATGGATGGCTATGGCGGAGCGGATTGCACCGCTGATTTCTGATACTGCCGGCTTGCTCGACGACCTTATGAACGAAGGCAAAAGCTTATTGTTCGAAGGCGCACAGGGCACGTTGTTGGATATCGATCATGGTACCTATCCTTTCGTTACCTCATCGAATACTACCGCCGGTTATGCGGCCACTGGTTCTGGTCTTGGTCCTAATCGTTTCGACGGTGTTATCGGCATTGTTAAAGCGTATGCCACCCGCGTGGGCAGCGGTCCTTTCCCTACTGAGCTGTTTGACGAAGTGGGCGAGCGCCTTGCCAAAGTTGGTAAGGAGTTTGGGTCTACCACCGGTCGTGCCAGACGTTGTGGTTGGTTTGATGCCGTGTCGGCACGCCGGACTATGATCAATAATGGTATTACCAGTTTGTGTATCACTAAGCTTGATGTGCTCGATGGTTTAGATACCGTGAAAATTTGCGTCGGTTACAAGCTGGGTGATGAGGTGTTTACTGTGCCGCCTATGCGCGTTGAGCAGTATTCAGATTGTGAACCGGTGTATGAGTCTATGCCTGGCTGGAGTGGCAGTACTGCCGGTGTCACTGATCTGGCAGATATCCCCGAAGCGGCACATAATTATCTGAAGCGTATCGAGGAAATTCTGCACGTTACTATCGATCTTATTTCGACCGGTCCTGAGCGTGACGAAACAATCATCCTTAAGCATCCCTTCGATTGAGGCTTAGCATGACAGTTCACGGTTCTTACAAAGCAGTACGATGGTCTGCCGTAAGATCCCGATTGTCTGTTGTAATACTCTGCCTGCTGATCGCCGCCTCCGGTCTCAGTGGTTGTAGCGTCGCCAAAACTGCCTATAACCAGTTCGACTGGTTGATGACCTACTATCTGGCCAAGCATTTCGACCTTGATAAAGAGCAGAAGGCTGAATTGCGCGTCATGGTTGATCGCAATCTAGACTGGCATCGTGAGACTCAGTTGCCACTCTATAGCGAGTACCTCTATGGCCTTGAGGCATCGCTGGATGAGCCCGCAACCGAAGAGCAAACGCGAGCCTCCTATAGCCAAATTCTTGATTTCTGGGATTCTGCAATGCTGCATATTATTCCGGATGCGCAGACCTTCTTGAGCAATCTCAACGATGAGCAGGTTGAGCAGATGGTTGTTCGTATGGAAGAAAACAATCAAAAGCTATATGAGAATTACTCAGGCGCTACACCCGAGGAGCGAGAAGCTAAGCGCGATAAAAATACCATAAAGGCGGTCGAGCGCATTATTGGTAAGCTCAATAAAGATCAAAAACTGTATATCGCCGATTCATTGTCGGAGATGGAAGACGCTACCGAGGACTGGATAAATAATCGTCGTCGTTGGCAGCGGGCTTTCGTTGAATTAGTGCAGGAGCGGCCAGTCGAGGATGAGTACCGTGAGCGTCTGACTGATTTATATGTGTACCCGCGGCATTATGATGAACCGGAGTTCCAGGAGGTTGTCGACCGTAATCTTGATAAGTCTTTGGAACTGACGACCGGCGTATTTAATAGCCTGACACCGAAACAGCGGGAAAAGGCGAAGAAGCGCTTCCGTGGCTTTGCTGAAGATTTCGATGCTCTCGCTGCTCAGGCAAAAGTCGAGTAGGCGCTTTCAATACCCAATAA
>CBDTTT010000062.1:0-7648 GCA_965363345.1 uncultured Chromatiales bacterium | reverse complement strand
AGCATTTAACGAGCAGCTTTACCGGGGCTGCGGGCGCGGACTCCACTAAAGCAACGTTACCCCGCATCCACCAGATCATCTTCAACTAGCAGGTGGCGGTTCTCAATATCAAGCAATACTTCCCAGGTTCCCGCATCTGACTTTTGCCAGATATTCACGTAGTTGCCCTCCATAAGGCCCTCCTCACCACGCTCATCAGGGCCTATATAGAAATAGGTACCCCAGGTGTAGCCGAGATCTCCACTTGCAGCTACATCTGCGCCCTCAACCTCCCAGGTTAAAGATATCCCGGCATTCTCATCTGCAAAGTCAGCGAAATTTGCATAGATGTTATCTCTGCCCTCAATCGGTGGATAACCATTCAGCATCTGAATCGCATCCGGTGCCAAGAAGCGCCGATAAGCCTCGGCCATTCCCGCTGTCTCCGAAGTCTCTAGAAACATTTGATCAGCCTCCAACAAAGCCAAACGAGCAGCATCCACATCAATCCTAGGGCTGGCGCTCACTGCTTTCTCAACATTCGGCCCGCTATCCGGCGGCGAGCATGCTGCCAGGCTCAACACCGTAAATATGCAGATAAATGCGCTTATAGGGTAATTCTTCATGGTCGCAAGCCTCTCAATGCAACATAATAAGGGTGTGGATAACATCACATCGCTCGATTCAATTATGGCAAGACTCGGAAGAACTGAGATTTAGCCCACAGTTTGCGGCGACGCAATGTTTTACCGTCACTGTATCAATTTGGGCGTGTTAAGGCGGTTATGTCAACTTTTGCATATATAGGCATGCTGATCACAGCGATTGTCGGCGTGTTAGTCGGCTTGAACTTGGGCCAGCGTATTGCTAACAAAAAACGGGATCCCCGGGATGAGGATCCCCGGGATCAGGCTATTCGCGAGCTACGTGCTGAACTGCGCATTGCACAAAGGTCTGTGGATCTTGCGAAGGAATCGGAAGATCAAGCTCATTCCGGTAGTGATGATCTACAAAGCAACCTGAAGAAAAACTCTTCCGCGCTAAAAGATCTTGAGCAGAAATACGCAATGACGAAGGATATCCTGCGTAAAGAAAATCAGGAAAAACAAGAACTCGAAGAGCAGCAGAGTAAGTACGTCCGTGAGGCGGAAACACTCCGCAACCAAGTACATGAATTAGAAATGGAAGCTAACCTGAGCTCCGGATCGAACATGCTACTTGACGAACAACTTACCGATGACGGCGAGTTGGAAGAAGCTCAGGCAAAAATCGAAGAGCTTAAGCAACAGATCAACATGACTCAGATCATGTCTGAAGACTCTGATCAGGCCGGACAGATTCAAAAAGCTGCTGCAGAAGTTGCTGCTTTACGTAGCAAAGTTGAAAAGCTCGAGACCGATGCGGATGAAGTAGCAAACATGGGGGTTTCTCTTCAGGAAAAGAATCGCCTCGAAACCGAAATACAAAACCTGACGCAACAACTCGCGAAAGGGCAACAATCAACACAACGCCTCAACGAAACTGAGGGCCGTCTCAGCAAAGCTAAAGCAGATATTGCAGAGCTCCGCGAACAACTTCTTGAGTCTCAAACCAATGGTAATCGTATAGCTGAACTGGAAACTGAGTTAGAACAACTCAAGTCTGATGGTGCTGGATTTAGCGAACTAAAAGAAGAGCTAGCTGCACTGCACGCACAAAATGAAAATCTCGGCAAAAAGGCCGGGGAACTCGCCAAATCAGCTGGACTCTCATCGCAACTGCAGACACAACTTAACGAAAGCGAACTCGAGAAGCAGTCGCTGCGTAAAGACATTCATAAGCTGCAACTGATCGCAAAAGCGGCAGAAAAGCTTAAGGTTGAACTAGACCGACTCCGTGCGCTTGGGACCGAACTCAAGAAAACCCGCGAAGAAGTTGTCCACCTTGCCGAGAAACGACAGACGGAAAAGGCTGAGCACGCTGAGCTAGAAGCCAGCATGCAGCAGCAGCTCGGTTCAGAACGCAGCAAAATTGATCGCCTGGAAAATCAGATCGCCGAGCTGGATGGAAAACTACAAAGCGCAGTGCATGAAGGTGAAGCATCTCGCAAACGTCTGGAACAAGCCAAAGAAAGCGAAAGCAGCTTAGAGCAGTTGGCGGAGGACTATGCATCGCAGATTAATGGCTTACGCACAGAACAAGAAGCTGGCAATACAAAGCTTGACGAGCTGCGTACAAAACTTAACGACGAGCAGTCAGAACGAACTGCAAGCCAGCAGCAAATCACCGAGCTTCAACAACAGTTGGCACAAGACGGTGAACAAGCCAAGGAAATTGCCGGGTTACATGCACAGCTCGATGCTGCGAAAGATACTAAGCAGGCCTTAACGGCATCGCAGGAATTGCTGGATGAATTGCAACAAGATAGCGAGGCAAAATCATCCTCACTGTCGTCAGCACAAACCGAGATAACAGCACTTAAAGGCGAAACTGCTAAAGCTGAATCTGAGCTTACAGCACTGCGTCTGGATGTCGAACAATCCAAGCTTCATGAGAATGAGATACATGAGCTGCGCGATGCTCTGGAAAAAGCTCGAGCTGACCAACAGGAACTACTCAGTGCTGCAGAGTTAAATACCGAGTTTGAAATAGAGCTCACAAAGCAGACCGAAGAGCTCAATGCGCTCAAAGCAGCGCTTGATAATGCCAGAGCTGATGCCAGCACTGCGAAAGTGGCTGAAATCAAAACCCGCGAAGAACTCGAAGCCTGGCAAGCCGAACGGGATGAAATCCATTCGCGCACTCAACAAATTCAGGACACCGCAGCCACCAGCATTCGTATTGGCAACGAAATGGTTGAAAGACTGCAGCGCCAAGCGACCGAGCGGGACTCGTTGCGTCAACAAAATGCCGAGCTTGAGGCCACCGCAAAAGCAGCCATCTCCGATGCAGAAGGCATGAGGATGCAAATACTTGAACTCGAAAAGTCTGCCAATACTGTCGATGATCAACGCAGCAACGTTGTAGAGCGTCTGCGTAACTCAATTGCAGAGAACGAAAGCCTGAAGCGACAGCTAAGAAGTGATGCGCCTGCCGACAAAGAGCATCTGAAACTTAAAGCCCAGATAACAGCACTGGAGCAATCGTTAAGTGAACGTGAGCAGCAGCTGAAAGAAGCACGCGAAGAACGGAAAGAAGCTCAACTCGTGCACGACAGCGTCACCATTACCGACATATCTGGCGCCGCCAAAGGCAGTGCCAGTGAGACTGAGACCACTGGCTCTCTACCCGCCATCAGTGATGAAGGCAGTGACACCCCTAACGATGACCTACGACAAATCAAGGGTGTCGGCGAAGTACTGGAAAACAAACTACGTAAGCTTGGTATCAACAGCTACAAGCACATATGCACACTCGGGCCGTCTGAATTCCAACGGGCAGCCAGCCTGATACCGAATCTGGAAAGCCGGTTCAAGCGCGATAATTGGCAAGCTCAGGCCGCTAACCTGCATCAGGACAAATACAACGAATCACTCTAGCGCCAGAGCTATGTCGACAGAGCCAAGTTTAATCTAAGTTTTATTCAGAACAAAAGAAAACCCATCACTAGGATGGGTTTTTTGCAAAAGCAATTGTGATTCGGGTCTCAACAATTTGCTTTCGTCGCTACCAAGACCGTTAAGACACGCGCGCCCTAACCAGCAGCACAGGCAATAATGTGAGGTTCCCGACAAGCGCCAGAATCATTGCCGCTCCGGTAAATAATCCGAAATAGATCGTCGGGATAAAGTCGGATATAGCCAGAATAGAAAAACCGGCCGTGACAATCACAGACGTAAAATAAATCGCCCGCCCGATACTGAAGTGGCTGCGTTCCATCGCTTCTATGTGGTCACCATCAATGGCAACCTCTTCACGAAAACGATGCACATAATGAATCGAATCATCAACGCCAATACCAATAGTGATGGCGGCGATAGTGATCGTCATGATGTCGAGCGGCAAGCCCAACCAACCCATCAAACCCAGTACGGCAGATGCTGCTACCAGGCTAGGAATGGTAGCTATAACCGCCACCTTCAAAGAGCGAAATAGCACCAGATACATCAGCAGTATCGAAAGAAACACTACCCCTATAGTCAGGATCTGAGACTTAAACAGGCTCTGCAATACATTGTTGTATAACACCAGCATTCCGGTGATATGTACCTGCTCGGGCGCAAAGCCCATGTCATTAATCAGATGAGTATTAATCTTCTCGAGCAGCACGCTTCGGCGCAGGTTCGGATTAGACTCATACACTCGCACCGATAGGCGTACCTGATTGCCGTCATCAGACATATACGGTCGTATCAACACATTCTTAATGGTCTCTGGTAGCTGCTTGTAGAGAATAGACAAAAAGAATGTTCCGGGCGGCTCGTCATCATTAAGGGTTTCCAAAGCCTCCAAAGCCGTGGCCATCGACATGACCTTGCCGGTCTCGGGCAAAGACTCAAGATAATCATGAACCTCACGCACCGTCTGCAACTGATAGCTGTTGTACCAATAACTGGTTGAACCAAGATCGCTGTCAGGATCAACAAAGCTATCATCACCGAATGATGCATCGGAGAAATCGTCTTCGAAGGTCTCTTCGCCGAATTCATCCTCCGCGGTATAGCCGAATTCATCGGGTACTTCTGTCCCAACTTCTACCTGAGCATAAAACGACGGTGCCGCATCCAACACAATATCGAGCGGCATCGTACCGCCCAACTGTTTGTCGATGGTCGCAAGCCCCTGATATATCTCGGTTGACTTGGCAAAGTAATCGAGGAAACGGTTCTCGACCTGCAAACGGCTAATCCCGATGAAGCTGAAGACCAACAGCAAGCCAAATACCGCAAGAACCGCTGTTCCTGAATGGCGAACCACGCCTGCCAACCACGCCGTAACTGCCGTTGTCAGACTGTCGCCGTGGGTTGGTAATGCCGGCTTAAGAAATATAAGCGCGATTGGAAACATAAGGAAAGACAGAATAAATACGACTGCCATACCGATAACCATCATCCAGCCAAAATCGATAACAGGACGAATACCACTCACCAGCAAAGAGCCAAAACCAACCATGGTGGTAACAACGGTGTAAAAACAAGGTTCGAGTTTGTCGGCTAGCGTCATGCGCAGCAGCCAGCGCTGGCTCGCCTGCGGGTTGCGGCGCTGCAGTTCGCTGTATCTCACAATCAGATGCACCGTCAGCGATAAACTAAAAATAACGACAAGGGCAACAAAGTTCGATGACACTACTGTTACCCGCCACTGCATCAAGCCCAGCAGACCGATCACGACCAGCACAGATAAGAGACAGCACAACATTGAAACCAACACCCAACGTAGCTGACGAAAGATATAGGTAAGCAAGACGATTAGGAAAAACAGGATACCTGCACCGAACACCACGACGTCTTGCTTAATCAGATCGATCATATCGGCGACGATAATCGGCACACCACCCAAACGCAGCTCGGCGCGTTCACGATGAGGCTCCAGAATCTCACGAACTGCCTTTATATCTTCAGACTGAGCTTTTTTCGAGACTATATTTATCAGCTGAATCTCGCGCGATAGCTCCGCCTCTCTGCGATTGTCTGCATAACTTAGCTCAGCAGCCATACGCTTCTCGCGCAATTGGTCCCGCTCTACAAGCAAGCTACTCAGCGCCGGATCCTGCACAAAACTAACGAGCAATGCCGTAGTTCTGCCATCTTTGCTCATAATCAGTTCACGATACAACGCGCTCTCGGTGAGCTCTATGCGGGCCAGACCAAGATCGGTTTCCTCACTCAATAACGTGGGGACTTCCTTTCGTAACTTGGTAAGGGTTGTACGCGGACTGTTAATAAGCGGTACGTCCAGCATCGTAATAACGCTATCAACACGCTCTAACTCCAGTAATTCATTGCGCAATGTTTGTAAATCAGTAAGCGTTGCGGCTGCGAATAGGTCATCTGCCGTATAGGTAATCACCAGATAGCTCATCGAGCCATAACGGGCAGCGATGCCGCGGTAATAACGCAGCTCGACATCGTCCTCCAACAAAAGAGACTCCGCCGATGCATCAAGATCGATACTGGGAGCGTATGAAATAAAATACGCACTCACCAACGCGACCACCAGCAGTATTGTTAGTGGTCGTTCAAGTATTAATTGGTCCAATACTCTGGCAAAAAAGGCGTGCATAGCTTCCGGATGCTAAGAGGAACGAAAGAGAGACTATTGTGCCTGTAAAGATGCTTGAGATAAAAGCCTGCGCCAAGTGTGGGCAAAAAAAACGGCTGCTCCGTTTAGCGGTAACAGCCGTTATTGAGCATAATGTCAGGTATAAGCTCAGATATCGAGAGCGGCCCCGAACTGCTTTTCATACTCAGCCACAATACTTGAGCGGGTAAAATGATGGTTCTGCGTACCAAGATTAGCCACCTTAATTGCGCCCAAAAGACCTGCTAAACGGCCCGTCGACTCCCAATCCAGACCGTTCATCAGCCCGAATAACAAACCAGCACGATACGCATCGCCACACCCGGTAGGATCTTTGACTGCCTCTGGCTTGGCGGCAGGAATTTCTAAGCGTGTGCCTCCGGTATAGATATGCGAACCTTCAGCGCCACGGGTAACTATCAATGCCTCCAGGTGCGTAGCAATCTCTTCTGCGCTCCAACCGGTGCGTTCCTGCAACATCTGCGCCTCATAGTCGTTTACAGCAACCCATGTGGCCTGATCAATAAACTGACGCAGGTCATCGCCACCAAACATCGGCATTCCCTGACCCGGATCAAATATAAAAGGGATATTGGCTTCCGCAAACTGAGCGGCATGCTGGATCATGCCATCACGGCCATCGGGAGAAACCATGCCTATGGTAATGCCACCATCTACAGGAACCACATTGCCATGTGACTCGTTCATTGCTCCTGGATGAAAAGCGGTAATCTGATTGTCGTCCAGATCAGTCGTAATATACGCCTGCGCCGTAAACTCAGATTCGATTTCAGTGATATAACGGACGTCAATTTCCTGCTCACCCAGCCAATGCCGGTAGCTGCCGAAATCACCACCAACCGTAGCCATTGCATAGCCATCGCCACCCAGCAATCTTAGGTTGTAAGCGACATTACCCGCACAGCCGCCAAACTCTTTACGCATGGTCGGAACCAAAAATGACACATTCAGAATATGAATCTGGTCGGGTAAAATATGATCTTTAAAACGATCTTCAAAAACCATAATGTTGTCGTATGCGATAGATCCGCAAATAAGTGCTGACATAGTGCCAAGCCTCTCTGTTAATAATAATTAAGCAATCAATCTGGCCTGCAAGCTAAGCCAAACACGTAAGTAGTATAAAACTTAGTCCTGCGAAGGCTTCCAGACCAAATCCGGTTTTTTCGCTGCGCGAACATCATCAAGCCGCCGCACTGGCATTGTCAGAGGTGCCGCTTTCAGGGCATCTGCATCTACATAAGCCTGATCTCTAATCGCAATCATTGCCGCAACAAACTTATCCAACTCCTGCATAGACTCTGTCTCTGTTGGCTCAATCAACAAGCACTCGGGAACCAACAACGGGAAATATGTTGTCGGCGCATGAATACCATAGTCCAACAATGCTTTTGCAAAATCCATTGCTGTTATGCCCGTCTCGCGAGTT
>CBDTTT010000061.1:0-7723 GCA_965363345.1 uncultured Chromatiales bacterium | reverse complement strand
AAACCATCACCACGCACAAAATCGATGCCAATGTTGACGAGACCCGCGAGTTTCTCGTTGAGGATTTGTTTTATGCGCAAGCGCTGTCCGGGATTGGCTATGTTAGGGGTGTGGGAGAGGCACCTTATGATGAGCCGCGTGGCAATCTCACGGGCGACCCATACTTTACTGATGGTCTGCGCGTTGTCATGTGGGTGTCGGGTTCGCCGATAGATATCAGTGAGATAGAAGTTATAGACCTCGGCGAGCGGCCGCAGGAAGATAAGTAGAGTTTAACTCTGCACCCAAGGTAACCCTGCAACCTTCCAGCCACTCACGCTATTGCGATGCTTGTGTTCATCGAGGTCACCCTCAAAGCCTTCAGCGATATTAAAGCTTGCTGTGTAGCCCAGCTCTGCACATTGCATAGCGGCCATCTTTGAGCGTCCGCCTGACTGGCACATAAAGTAGATGGGGGTGTCAGTGGCTGCCTTGTGCTCTTCCAGTTGCTGCTTTAACTCTGTAACGAAGTCGGCATTAACTCCCGACATCTTTACCCATTGCAGGTAGACCGGTTCTTTGTTGATGCTGCTTAAATCGGGCTGGCCGATTAGTTTCCATTCTACCTCCGTGCGGATGTCGACGAGGATCGCTTGTGGGTTTGCTTCGAGAATAGTCCATGCGACCTTCGCTGATACATCGCCGGCATAGTTGCCCTCAGGCATTTTCCAGTTGCTTGGTTTGTCCGCCATTTTGTCATCTCCCTTGCTACACGAGTTACACGAGCGTTTTCACTACTACTAAGCATACGTTTATATCAGGCAAAAAAAAGCCCCGCTAAGCAGGGCTTTTTTTGAATCAACAGAAGCCTAAAAATAGCCGCTGACTGTCAGCATGAGCCGAGCAGGATTGTCTGTTTTTATCGTAAGGGGCAGGCTAGCCGTGCTGAAATTTGTCCCATCAGATGTTTGAATATCGTAATTATCAGTCCCACCAAGTTCGAGTGTGGTGTAGTCGTACTGCAAACGGATAGCGCCGCGTCCGAAATTGTATCCAGCACCTAGGCCTAAGATAAAGCCGGTGTCCTGGTAGCTCGCCACAACTCTATTTGGGCTATTAAATTCAGTTCCGGGGGTGGTATCCTTAAAATTCAGATTCAGATCATAGTCGGTATCACCATACATCACACCGCCACGAGCAAAGAGCTCAAATTTACCGATAGGGAGTGTGCCTTTAGCAACAACTTCAAATGCCCGCATGTCTACTGAGTTGCTCGCCTTTACATCTACAGATTCCGTCGAACCATTCGAGTCGGCTTTACCCGTTGAAGTGATGCCACCTTCTATTGAAATAAATGGATTGAAGCTATAGCCGACAAATCCGAATACAGTTGAGGCATCGCCATCAGCTGCAATGGTGCCACCGTTAATCCCAACGGAGGTATCCAAGCTTGTGGTACCAACACCTGCGCCAACGTAGACATTGCTGTAATCCTGCGCCATAGCCTGTGTTGCGAACAGGCCGATTATGGCCAGAACTACGAATAAACTATTTCTCATGATGCTCCCTCGAACGAACTCAATTGACTTAATGTGCCTGTTAAAGCTATTTGGCGCAGCCATAAACGATGTTTTGTCCGCATTTCGGACTTACAACCATAGTGTCTAAGCAGAGTGGTGCAGAAGTATTGAGTGCAAATCAAATATAGAATTCCATAGTTTTCTACTACGGATACTCATAAATTTTTAGCACCTTACCGGATCCCCCCGCCAGATGGCCGCTGTTAACGACTAGCCTCACTGATTCTACCGATAATTCAGCAGAATACTCAATATATTCGGGAAATGACTTGTAGGTGCAACCGTTTATACGTCAATAGTCGCTTTGGAGAACGGAATTGCAGATAGACATCATCTTAGAGCCCGATAGCCCGTCACGTTTTAGTGAGCTTGGCTTGTTGGCTGAGCACTATGGTTTCGGGGCAGTCTGGACCGCGAATCACATTGGTGCCAGAGACCCGTTCATGAGCTTTATGCCGCTTGCAGCGAGCAGCAGCAAGATCCGAATGGGCCCGGTTGCGGTAAGCCCCTTCGAACTGCATCCCGTGAAAATGGCTAATCAGTTATTAACTCTCAACGAAGCATCCAGCGGGCGTGCCAATATTATTGTCGGCGGCGGCGGCGGCGCGTTGATAGCAATGGGGCTTAAATCAGGACGCAGAGTTATGCACCCGAAAATGCTTCGGGGCGTTGAGGAATGCGTTGCAATGCTGCGGGCGGCTGCACGCGGTGAGTTGGTAAACTATAAAGGCGATGTGTTTGAGGTTTCTGGATACATGCCCGGATGGGCGCGTGATACAGCACCACGTATCTATATCGGCGCATCAAAACCTAAAATGTTAGCCCTGTCGGCAACAGTTGCAGACGGCGTCATGTTGAGTGATGTCACGCTGGCACGTATGCCCGAAACGATGACAGTGCTCAATGGTACCTTGCAGCAGCAGGGTCGTGATGCGAGTGATTTCAGAGTGAGTAATCTGTACTCATGGCATGTGAAAGAAACGCTTGAAGAAGCTATGCATGAAGCACGCCGTAAATTATGGGTGCGCGGGATGTTGGAGCGTTGGTATATTTCGACGTTTCTTGATGATGCGGAATGCGACTTGGTCGAAGAGCATTTTGATGTTTTTGCCAATGCCTATATACACAACACTCCAGAGTTTCCCGGTGTACCCGATAGTCTTGCGAACAAGTTAGTTCATGAGCTAACGTTTACCGGCACTAGCGATAAGATAGACGGCTTTATTGAGCAGCTACGTGCGTTCAAGGCTGCCGGTCTCACTGAATTTGGGATTCGTCTCTATGACAAGCCAGAGGAATCGATCCGTCTGATTGGTGAGCGTGTATTGCCCGCACTCGCGGGATAAAGACCTCGGTAGGTTTTTTGCACAGGTCTTCAAAACGGATGAGCTGCGAGGCGGCTTCGTTAACGCACGGTTCTATTTAGGTCTTGTTGTCGGCATTTGTTGTAGAAGCGGCTGGGTTTTCTGCAGCCGATTCGGCTTTGCTTCCTTGAGCCGCCGTTTTGCGTTTTCGCAGCAGCATGCGGATCGGCCAGAACAGAACAATGCCCAGCGCCATCACCACACCAAGGATTAACCCCCAGAGTGCACTGAAAGGACCGATGCCTGCTCCAGGGTCAATAGAGGCCATTGCCATCTCGGGGAGCAGTGCGATGCTGATAAATCCTAAGATTAGTTTGGCTTTGATGCCCACCGACGTTTGTCTCCGTTGCGTATTCAATGTAACTAATGACATATATTAGCCATCGTTATTTAATCTCTCTCGATGTTAGGAACTCTATAGGCTTTCGCCTAGGTGTTCGCCAATATCATGGATTGAATCAGCCAAATCCGCTTTATGTAGGGCAATAGCCGGTTGGTGGTTTGGCAGATTGAGTCTGTATTTGCGCATTCTGGTATTGCTTCGTTGTAACATAAGTGGCTATTGCGAACCGGCGTGTTATCAATGTCAGTTCAACTTCTTACGTTTTTGGGATTGGAGCAAGAATGAATCTGCAAAAGGGCTTTTTTCTGGGTTTTTTGGCGCTGGTGAGTGTTGCCTTCGTTTGGGTAGTTTCACCATTTCTCATGCCCGTTTTTTGGGCGGCTGCTCTGGCGATTATTTTTCACCCATTGGAAGGATTGATCCAGAAGTCTTTGCAAGGCCGCGCGACGATTGCAGCATTAATCACTCTGTTGATTATTTTGGTGACGGTAATTGTGCCGGCAATGCTTCTAGCCTCGGCTGTTGCGAATGAGGCTGCCGGGCTCTACGCAAGAATTCAAAGCGGTGATTTTGACCCGAACGAGATTCTTGATTGGGTCCAGGGCTCTATTCCGGCAGCTACCGGTTATCTCGCAAATATTGGCATTGATATAGCCGATATCCGTGAAAACATTTCTACGCTCGCGGTTAAGGGCAGTCAGTTTGTCGGTACGTTGGCACTAACGGTCGGACAAAACGCCGTGAACTTTACCGTCATGTTTTTTATGATGCTGTATTTGTTGTTTTTCTTTTTGCGCGATGGTGAAACCATACTTGAAGTTCTGGTCAGGGTATTGCCTCTGGGCGATGATCGTGAGCGGGCATTGTTTGCAAAGTTTGCCGAGGTCTCCCGTGCGGCGATTAAGGGAACCGTGTTAATCGGCGCTATTCAAGGAGCGCTGGGCGGACTAATGTTCTACTTCGTGGGTATCGAAGGCGCAGTGCTCTGGGGTGTGATGATGATGGTGCTGTCATTACTGCCGGTTGTAGGCGCGAGTCTTATATGGGGTCCTGCGGCTGCGATGATGTTGATTAATGGCGAGGTTGGTAATGGCATTTTTCTGATCCTGTTCGGCGCGGTTGCCATTGGCCTTATCGACAATCTGTTGCGTCCTCTGCTGGTCGGCCGCGATACCCGCATGCCCGATTACCTCGTGCTGTTTTCAACACTCGGTGGTTTGAGTTTGTTCGGTATTTCGGGTTTTGTGGTTGGGCCGGTTATCGCAGCTTTGTTTTTATCGACTTGGGAAATGTTTGCCGAAGAAAACGAAGCAGATGAGTTGGCGCTCAAGAAGTTGAACGCAGACTCTGAAGCAGAGCTTTAGTCTTCCAGAATGTGATCGACCGTTTTCATGTCGAGAGTATCACTACGAAGCATTTTGTCTTCCACACCCAATAGGATGGGGTCGGCATCGCGACGATAGATGTTGATCTTGGCATTAAAAACGTTGCGGGTTAGACCATGCTTGTCTGTTATCGAAAGTTTGCGAATAGAGTAGGCACCGCTTTCCTGGCGCTCACCCGTTAGATAACATTTGATCGAGTCAATCGCTTCCCCTGAGAGTTCCAGGCCGCTCAGTTCGCTTAAATCTTTTTGTGCGATGTCGACAAAACGAATGGAGTCCACCGTGTTGCCATTGTCCGATGATGATAGTTCCGGGTCGCCCGTTTTAAAGTCACCAACAAATATCTGTCCTGGCAATGCCCGATCGATCATTCGTGCAAGTTCAATCGTCACATCGCCGACAATGTCACTACGGACAGTCGGGTTGAGTCCTTCGGCTTGATGGAACTCGTAACAGCCACCGACATGAAAGCAGGTGCGCAGCAATGGAACAGTGCGGCCTGTGGCTTTACGCCTTGCTATGGCATTGTCCGCCATAACGAGATGCATGAGGTGGTATAGGTTGCTGTTTGCCTGCATCCCCGAGTCGCGGTTCCAAATATAAAAACCATCACCCGTGCTCGAACGAGCAAAGTTCACATCGATGTTGGTGCCGAGCATTTTATGATGTGCGGAATTAAGCGAATACGACAAGCTGTTGAGTTGAGTCATTTGTTCGAATGGCGTTAGCAGGCTAAAGCCAACAATATCAAACAGTGCAACCGCGCGATTTGGAACGTAGTTAATGCTGTAGCGCCGGATGAGTTGCTCAATGATATTGAGGTCGTTCGATTCGTCGCCTATCGGTTTCCGCAACTCTATATACACTGGCTCAACATGAAACAGCTTTGCGGCATTTTCCAGATGGACGCTGTCGAGTTGTCGTCGGCGCGTTAGCAGTTGAACAATAAAACTCTGTGACGGGCTTGAAGGATCTGCAGCGGGATCTTCATCGGGCAGCGCATAGCTGGCGACAGAGTAGTGGGGCACCACGAGCAATAAGATACCTGCTTCATAAGGTGACCAGCCAAGAATGTAGTTTCTGCCTAAGCTCCATTGCGCGTGCAGTTTACGGTCGAGCTCGACCATATTGCTGCGCTCTTCAAGGTCGAGGCCGTGAATGCCACCATTGGTGCTCATCTGCAGAGTGTTCAGGTGACTTGTGCTGCCTTTATCCATGATGGAGTTGCGGGTTGTCCTAGGCTGTATGAAAGTAGTGGTTCCCATTGTATGGTTGCCGCTTGATAAACCCAACTATTTGTTAGATGTTGCTTACCTTACAGTTAAAAGTTGTCTGGGTTGCCGCGAAGGTTGGCGGCAACAAACAGCTAAACCGGAATAACAATGACCAGAGTAATCCCTGAATCAGTCTTAAATGAGCTAAAGGCCATTGTCGGAGCTGATGGTTGGATAGATAGCAGCCAGGAGTTGCAAGGCCGGCTAGAAGAATGGCGTGGTTTGTTTACAGGCAAAACGCCATTGCTGGTCAGACCGGTAAACACCGCTGAGGTGGCTGCAGTTATGGTCGCATGCCACAGCAATTCTGTTGCGGTTGTGCCTCAGGGCGGCAATACCGGCTTGGTTGGCGGCGCGATCCCGGGGCTTGGTGAGCGGCAAGAAATATTAATCTCATTAGAGCGTATGAACCGGGTAACCGAGATTGATGCCAGCAATTTCACCGTAACGGTAGAAGCCGGTTGTGTATTGGAAGTGCTGCAGAATGCGATTGCAGATGCCGGTTTGATGTTTCCCCTGAGTCTGGCTTCTGAAGGCAGTTGTCAGATCGGTGGGAATATCTCAAGCAACGCCGGCGGCACTGCGGTTCTGCGCTACGGCAATACCCGTGACCTGGTGCTTGGTCTGGAGGTCGTGCTGCCGGATGGCAGGATACTGAGCGAGCTTAAGGCTGTGCGTAAAGACAATACTGGTTACGACCTGAAACAGTTGTTTATTGGCGCTGAGGGTACCTTAGGGATTGTTACTGCTGCCACCTGCAAGTTATTTCCGAAGCCTACGGGGGTTGCGACGGCGCTGGTAGCATTCGAGTCGATTCATTCTGTTGTTGAATTTTTCACTGCATCCCGCAGTGCGCTTGGCAGTGAAATACTCGCATTCGAAATGTTTCCCGCAATAGCGATGGAGATGGTTACCGCTCATCTCGAAGGGTGTCGCAGTCCGTTTGATAATCCTTATAGATGGTATGTGTTGCTTGATCTGGCAACTCAGCAGAGTCAGCAGCAGGTCGATGAGGCGTTATTAGGGTTTCTCGAAGAGCAAATGGGGGCAGGGCATGTGCTCGATGGTGCCGTTGCGCAGTCCGGCGCACAACGGAATGCCTTCTGGAAAATTAGACACGGTATCTCTGAGGCGCAGAAACTTGAAGGGGCGAGTATTAAGCACGACATCTCTGTGCCCGTGTCAGTGATCACTGAATTTGTTGAGCAGGCCACTATAGCTGCAGAGGCTATAGCGCCGGGCGTTAGACCAGTACCCTTCGGGCATGTCGGGGATGGCAATATTCATTTTAATCTGAGCCAGCCTGAGGCTATGGACGCAGCGGTCTTTTTGGACTTGTGGGAGACCATGAACATTCAGATCCACAGCCTTGCTGTAGAGATGGGAGGCAGTTTCAGTGCGGAGCATGGCATTGGCTCTTTAAAACGCGATGAATTGGCCCGTCTCGGCGATCCGGTTGGGCTCGACGTGATGAGGGCGGTTAAAGCCGCGCTTGATCCGAAGGGGATTATGAATCCCGGCAAGGTGTTATAGCTTATTTTTGCGAGTTTCAGGGAGCTACAGATCCGCTGGTTTCTCGCAGGTAATTTTCCTCAAATGGCGCGCCAAAGCGTTATCGCGTGTACAATAGCGCCCTCTATTTTCAGCCTTATTTGATAACTCATGACCGATAAGAAAAACGAATCTCAGGAACGTCGTTACTCCAGCATTGTTGTTGATGGCGTAGAGCAGGCACCCAGTCGCGCTATGTTGCGGGCAGTGGGTTTCACCGAAGAGGATTTTAAGAAACCGCAGGTGG
>CBDTTT010000060.1:0-7737 GCA_965363345.1 uncultured Chromatiales bacterium | reverse complement strand
CTTGCCCTAAGCACCTGGCTGCGTCTGCTGGAAAAAGCAGGCTCCGACACCACCTTTCCTGCTGGCGGCTACCGCGGACAATACGTGCATGAAATAGCAGGCGACCTGCTGGCACAACAACCTGACCTTGCTGAATTACCAGCAGACTTCTTCGGCGGACTGCCTGCAGATGGTCCTGATGGCAATACCGATGAACATCTCGATGCATTGATCGACAAAGCACGTGCAGCATTGGGTGAAGCCCGCTACCAGGACGTGCTCGATTTTGCTCTGAACAATATTCTTGATGACATAAAAGATGACCTTGCCGGCTTTGGCGTAAACCACGATGAGTTTTTCTCAGAACGCAGCCTTACCGACAATGGCGACGTCGACAAAGCATTGGCGCTGCTTGCCAAAAATGATGTGACCTACGAGCAGGGTGGTGCTATCTGGTTCCGCGCGACCGATTATGACGATGAGAAAGACCGGGTCGTCGTTCGCGACAATGGCCGCAGCACCTACTTCGCCTCTGACATTGCCTATCACCTGAATAAAACTGAACGGGGCTTTAACACGCTCATCGATATCTGGGGCTCAGACCACCACGGCTACATACCGCGCGTGCGCGCAGGTATGACGGCAATGGGGCAGTCACCTGAGACACTGGAAGTCGATCTCGTGCAGTTTGTAGTCTTATATCGTGGTGGCGAAAAAGCACAGATGTCGACACGCTCGGGAGAGTTCATTACATTGCGCGACCTGCGAGAAGAAGTTGGCAACGACGCCGCTCGCCTGTTCTTCGTGATGCGTTCAAATGAGCAGCATCTGGAATTTGATCTGGACCTGGCCAAATCCAAGAGCAACGAAAACCCGGTCTACTATTTACAGTATGCCCACGCCCGTATCGCCAGCGTTATGCGTGAACTCGGCAGCAAAGGCTTCACCTATGATGAAGCAACCGGCATCGATAACCTGAATCTCCTTACAGCAGAACAGGAAGCGGCATTGCTCGCTCGTCTGAGCCAATACCCCGAGATGGTTGAACTCGCTGCGCGCCAGAAAGCTCCTCAGCATATCGTGCACTATTTGAAAGAAGTCGCGCAGGATTTCCACACTTGGTACAACGCCTGCCATTTCATCGAAGCAGACGCTGGCCTCAGAAATGCCCGACTGTTCCTGGCATTACAAACCGCACAGGTGCTTCGCAATGGTTTAGGCCTGCTCGGTGTTAGCGCACCAGAGAGCATGTAAATGGCAGTCAAACGCAAAGCAGGGCGCAAGAAAAAGAAACAACAAACACCGGGCTGGGTCTGGTTGTTCACCGGGCTCGCTATCGGACTGGCTATTGCTGCTGGCGTCTATGTCAAAGATCGTGGCGGCACAACCGAAGTGCTAAAAAAGGCAACCGAAGCAGTAAAAGCGATTCCGAAGCCAGACCAACCCAAAAAGGAAACTGAGGACGAATCTACCGACTTCACCTTTTACACCATCCTTCCCGGACTTGATGTTGAGGTTCCGGAAGAAGAGTATTCAAGCAAACCTGTAGCGCCGCCGAAGACCATCGAAACGCCTGGAGCATACCTTCTGCAAGTCGGCTCTTATTCAAAGTACGAAGATGCCGACAGAATGAAGGCGAGCCTGGCGCTCAGTGGTATTGTCGCCAACGTTCAACGGGTCACCATCAATGGCAAAACCTACCATCGGGTATTGGTCGGACCTACCAGCAATCTGAAGGTACTTAACCGCACACGCAGCCAGTTGCAGGACATGAAAATCAAAGCGATGACCATTCAGGTTAGCGACTAAACCCATGCGCATGCTTTTGCCGCATAAAGCTTTGTGCCTGGCGGCGACGCTGATACTGCTCGCAGCTTGCGCACCCACAACCACTGCAACGCTTACGCCCGTTACACGGGAAACTCCTGTGGAAGTAGTTCCGCCCGTCGCTCCAGCTATCGACCGCAGTCAGCTGCGGGTCAGTATCGCTGCCACCGGTGACATCATGCCGGGTACCGACTACCCGAATAACCGTTTGCCTGATGACGACGGCATTGGCTTCTATAGTGGCGTAAGCGATGAACTACAAAGTGTCGATGTCGCATTCGGCAACCTTGAAGGCTCTCTTTTAGACGGCGGCGAACCGGAAAAGACCTGCAAGAACCCAAAAGCCTGCTATCTGTTTCGCTCACCCAGTCGTTATGCACAGCATTTAGCCGATGCCGGCTTCGACGTAATGAGTCTGGCAAATAACCACGCGCTCGACTTCGGAGAAGCCGGGCGCGATGCATCGATGGCAGCACTGCAATCTGTCGGCATCAAGCATTCCGGACGCGACGGCGACATCGCTATCTGGACTCACAAAGACACCCGCTACGCGTTGCTGGCATTCTCACCGACGCGAGGCTCATACGATCTAATCGATTATCAGAAATACCTGCCGATTATCGCGGAGCTCGCCGCCGACAATGACATCGTCATCGTCTCATTCCATGGTGGCGCGGAAGGTCAGGATGGAATCGAGCGACTCGGCTTTGGGATGGAGTTTGCTTACGGCGAAAGGCGGGGGGATGTTGTTGCCTTCGCACATGATGTTATCGATGCGGGCGCCGACCTTGTTGTCGGTCACGGGCCTCATATTCCCAGAGCGCTCGAAGTCTATAAAGACCGTGCTATCGCATATAGCCTTGGTAATTTTGCGACCTACTACGGCATTAGTGTAGCGGGAGCCAAAGGCTATGCGCCGATGTTACATGTGACCCTTGATGGCGAAGGTAAATTGGTCGAAGGCAAAATTAGCTCTTATATTCAGGTAAGGCCGGGCGGGCCTCAGGCCGATAGCCGACAGCGCGCCTGGAAGATGATTAAAGAGCTGACTCTTCTGGACTTCCCGGATGCGGGCTTAGTGCTGAGTGCCGATGGCACCTTCTATTCAAGCTCTGCCTCTCAGGCAGAGGTTATCGAACCATGAGGCCCATTTACACACGCTATCCCGGACTCATCGATACACTTCCTATCGTACAACTGGCTGAACTGCCCACACCGGTTAGCCCATTAACAAAATTCAGCGCAGCAGTCGGTCAGAATATCTTCGTCAAACAAGATCAGAAAACCGGTGCTGAATACGGCGGTAACAAAGTCAGGAAACTGGAGTTCTTATTGGCTGATGCCTGCGAGCAAGGTTACGACGAAGTGGTCACGTATGGTGCTGCCGGATCAAACCATGCACTGGCAACGTCAATCTACGCGAAGCAGCTTGGCCTGAAGTGCCACGTTATTCTGAGCGACCAACCACACACACCGAAGGTTGCTAAAACCCTGCGTTATCATCTGCAACTGGGCAGCCACATTATTCCCGCAGCGGGATACCCCGCAATGATGGCGGCTTTCGCAGATCTGCAGGAGCAACGCCAGGCCGAGGGTAAGAGGCTTTATGAAATCCCTTTCGGCGGCTCTTCGGCTATCGGCACAATAGGCTTCGTCAATGCCGCATTCGAACTGGCAGAGCAAATTAAAAACAACGAACTGCCAGAGCCTGCGCTAATTTATATCGCTTGCGGAACCTCCGGCAGCGCTACAGGGCTCAGTCTTGGCTTACGCCTCGCACATCTGGATACACGCGTTATAGCAACTCAGGTAACGCCACCCTCAATCAGCGGGCCCGGAGCACACACCGCCTTGTTTGAGGAAACCAATCAACTTTTACATGCACTCGACGATTCAATACCGCTGCTTAACAAACCTCTCAACAATATTACGCATCGTGAAGATCAATACGGCGCAGGGTATGCAGAATCAACAGCCGCAGCTGAACAGGCGGTAACGCTAATGAGTGATCTTGAAGACATCAGCCTTGAAACGACATACACCGGCAAAGCCCTGGCTTCACTCGTCGACGATGCCAAGAAGGGGGATGGTTTGCACAGTGCTGTCTTCTGGAATACCTACAATGCCCGACCGTACGTCAATGCTGACAAACAGCTTGATGCCAACCTACCTGCCGAACTACACAAGTATCTGGACTAAGCCGCTTACTCCTAGTCGTCTTTACCTAGCTGCCTGAAGTTCACGCCCAACGAACGTAGTTTGCGATACAAGTGAGTGCGCTCCATGCCAACTCGCTCAGCCAGCTTGCCAACCTTGCCACCGGATAAAGAGAGCTGCTGCACGAGGTACTCTTTCTCGAACGCTTCACGCGCCTCGCGCAATGGCATCGATAACATATCGCTCGTCACGAGAGAGCCGGTTTCAGTAGTGCCGCTTTCTAACAAACGCTCCACCTCATCCAGCCCGATTTCCTCGGCGCCTCCAGACAGTAACAATTGTCTAACAAAACGCTTTAGCTCCAGAATGTTGCCGGGCCAGGGGTAATTACGTAAGCGGTTTTGAGCGGCAAAACCAAAATGTCTAAAGTTTAGTGCTTCAGCTGTAACCAGCTTTTCAACATAGAACCGCAGCAATTCGGGTACATCTTCACAATATTCGGCCAAGGGTGGCACGCTTAGCTTTAGCGCACCCACCGCAGATAACAGGCCCGGACTAAGACCTGCGCTTTCATATGGCACTGTAGATGCAATAATTCTGGTCTCCAGATGCACAGGAATGCTACTGCCAGGCCTGTTGAAAAACCCCTGCTGTAAAACAGCAGCCAAAAACACCTGTGCTTCGGGATCCATTTTATGGATATCAGCAATAAACAACGTGCCGCCGTTACAGGTATCCAGCAAGCCTTGCTCTACTCCGGTATCGGTCTGCATACCAGCGAGTCGCTGCTCCGCTGCCGCATCTGTCAATGCGCCTCCGGACACCGTCTGAAACAAGCCGGCAGAGCGGGCGCCCTGAGAATGAATGTATTCTGCACAGCCTTTGCGGCCTGACCCTCCATCACCGGAAATCAGCAGCGGTGCATCGTGGCCCGCGAGGATTTTTGCCTGCTCGCGTAATACCTGCATGGCTTCGCTTTTGCCAACCGGACCGTCAGCCGACACAGAAATAAAGCTCCGCTTCTGCACTGGCTTAGCTTGTTTCAATGTGGCTTCGGTAGTGCGTAACAGCTGCGCTAATGACAACGGTTTTTCGATGTAATCAACTGCGCCCAAGCGGGTTGCCTCAATCGCTGTTTCGACCGTGCCATGCCCCGACATGATAACTACAGGACACAGGTCTTGCTTTGACTCTGACCATTCCTGCAGCAAGGTAATACCATCAACATCCGGCATCCAGATATCAAGCAACACCATGTCTGGCCGCTGCTCTGTATAACGGGCACGAGCTTCGGCTCCGTCAGCCGCAACATGAACCTCATAGCCCTCATCCGTAAGGATCTCTTGGATGAGAGACCGAATATCGGACTCATCATCAACAACCAACACTCTACCGGTAGTCATTCGCTCTCACTCCGTCGCCCGGGTATCGTTAATCCATGTTTTGTACTATCCGCAGCTTTCTTCGCTGCGCTCTTAACTACAGAGACTACCGGCAGAACAATTCTGACAACAGCCCCTGACTCCGGTTCGACCCGATTCTGCACACTCACATCGCCACCGTGCTCATCAATAAGCTTCTTAACAATTGCCAGGCCCAAGCCTGTACCTTTAGTTTTTGTAGTCATATATGGCTCAAAGATTCGCTCGAGCTCATCTTCGGGAAAGCCAGGGCCATTATCGGTAACCACAATTTCTGCATGACCGCCGTTCTCCCCGGAGATCAAACGTGAACTCACTTCGATGCGCGGAGATTCGATACCTTCAAGCGCTTCGACGGCATTACGAATCAGATTGTGCAACACCTGCCGGATGCGAATCCCATCGATATCGATTTCTTGAAGAGTATCATCCAGTTTTATTCTGAGCTGTGGCTTCTCTGGCAAACTCGGATACAAATCAGCCACCTGAGTAATAAGCTTATTAATTGAAACACTCGAAATATTGACCTGTGGCGCTCGGGCATATTCACTAAATGCGTTAACCATGTCCCGCATCGCTTCAACCTGCTGAACAATAGTATGAGTTGCTCGATCAAGCACTTCGGCCTTCTCACCAGTCTCATCAGCAAGAAATTTTCGGCGAATACGCTCTGCTGATAACTGAATAGGCGTAAGCGGGTTCTTGATTTCATGTGCAAGCCTGCGCGCAACCTCGCCCCATGCTGCATTTCGCTGCGCTTGCAACAACTCGGTTATATCGTCGAACACGATAACCAAGCCGCTGTTGTTAGACAGGGTATCGGCCAGACCTGCGCTCGAACAAATAATAACCCGTCGACCTTTCTCGCCCTTGAGCTCGATCTGCTCACGCCAATTAGGGCCTTGGTCTAGCAGCCGGCTCGCAGCCTCACTAACAAAAGACTCCAGCAACCCTTCCGGTGAATTAATCTCAGAAAGTTTGGTGCCAATTGCACTGGAAAAGTCGACACCAAGAATACCGAAGGCCGCATCATTTGCCTTGCGTAAGCTGTAATCTGAATTAAGAACAATAACGCCGTTAGTGAGGCCGCCAAGCACGGCCTCAAGGTTTGCCCGCTCAATTTCAGCCTGAAACTCACTGTACCTGGCTTCAGCACGAGCCTCACCGAGGCGCTCTATCATCGTATTAAACGACGTTACCAAGAATCCGATCTCATCTCCGGAGCCCTGCGGCAGGCGCGTATCGAGATCACCCTCCGCAACCGCTCGGGTACCCGCAACCAACGTCTCCAGCGGCGAGACCAGACGGCGTGCAAAAAAGAATGCGCCGTAAACCGCAGTAAGCAATGCCAGCAGTACCACCAAAGACAAAGTGAGTATCACCGTTTGCTTTAAAGGCTCACGAAGAAATGACAGTTCACGATATCGTGCATAGGTTTCCTGAACGGAGTTCGCAAGCGGTCCCAACTTCTCGCCCACAGGAAAAATGCCCTGCAACATATGGACGTTAAGGCCGGCCAACATTGCGGGCATCGCAACAAGCGTTCGGACCTGATAACCACCATCACTGTTCGGCTCAAGACGGACGACGCGGCCTTCAAGACGCAACTGCAACAACATCTCTTCATCGGGTAATTCAGGACCGGCTGATTCGGTCTGCATTGACGTGTAGGCAAACACACGGAAATTCTCGCCGAATATAGTCAATTCAGTTGCCCCGGAATCTGCACGCAAACCAGCTAACACCTCAAACAGACGAGGGTCAGAGCGTGGCGGCAAGTACTCGCTAATAAGCTGCGTACGGGCGAGCTCTTCGCTCATACTGAAATCAAGCGCAGAACGGCTCAGCTCAAGCGCATCGCCGAGCCCACGTTCTACCTTCACATCAAACCAGGACTCAATACCTTGATTCAAAAATTGCATGGCAAAAAAGTACACCAGCAACATAGGCAGTATTGCCAAACCAACGAAGGCATAGACCATGCGCGCTTTTAGGCGAGCACCTGACTCATGGTTGCGCAATTCTCGCAGTAAGCGTATTAAGTTCGCCACGATGAGGCCAAACAATACTGCCGCAGAAACAAGATTAGCGGCCAGAATTGCACCCTGCAGACGCCCGAACTCGTCTGATTGCTGCGTTGTCTGACCCAGCAGAAAAATGGCAACCAAGCTCAGCAGTAGCGCAAAAGCTACCAGGACGGTATTGGCGTTGCGCCTTAGTCTCTTAGTATCCATGCGAACCAGTCGCTCTCCAGACGATAACCATCACTCCAAAATGCCAATGCCTGCAATGGCGCCGGCAACTTCTGCTGATCAAGCACGCTGCGAACCCTAATGATGTAGCGCCCGTCGGG
>CBDTTT010000059.1:0-7773 GCA_965363345.1 uncultured Chromatiales bacterium | reverse complement strand
CAGTGTGTGACCTTCGGCCTGCGGCATAACGTCCATAAACGCCAGCGTGTATTCGTCTTCGTACACCTTCACTGCGGGGAATTCGCCACGAATAATCTTCGCGAAAATATTCTCTTTGTCGTAAGCCATGCTGTTCTCCGTATGCTTTTACCAATCATACCCCCTGCGGCAGGGCTTGCAGAAGAAGGTGGTAGCATAGCCGCATGAATACGATACGACGCGATGGTTCCAGTTGCTTTGTGTGCGGTCCGGACAATCCGGATGGCATGCAGTTGCAATTCTTTTTAGAAGGTGATGTGTGCTGTGGCGACTTCACCCCGGCACCCCACATGATCGGCTACGACAATCTCGTGCACGGTGGCATTATCTTCGCGGTGCTCGATGATGCGATGGCGAATTGGTTGTTCTTAAAAGGTGTCAGGGCGCATACGGCAAAATGCGAGATTCGTTATCGTGAGCCGGTCCACCTGGGCTGCACGTTACGCCTGGAGACCACGGCCACAGCAGTTAAGCGGCGGATGGTGACAATGGAAGGTAGGGCTATTCGTATTGATGACGGCAAGGTTGTTGCTGAGACAACCGCTGCATTTATGATTGTTGAAGGTAGCCTAAAGGCGTGAATAGCGTACTGCTCGTTACGGCACAATAGCGGCGCGGCAAGCGCGATATATACAGATACAAAAAAGGCCGCAATAAGCGGCCTTTCTAGTCTTCCGACGTAATGATTTTAGCTGCCGTAGATAGCAACATCATAGGTGCCGGTGCCATCACGCATGTGTTTAATGGCGTTGTATTCTTCGCTGGCCCAGAAAGCCTTCATTTGATCCATCGTTGGGAAGGTTGTGATTACTACAATTTTACCTGTCAGGAACTCGCCTTCCTTAACATCGACAGCTGGTCCGCGAACCAGATATTCGCCACCCATCTCGGCAACGATCTTCGCAGAAGTTTCTGCGTAGGTTTTCATCTCGGGGTTTGGGTTGGTGATGTGACAAATTGCAATCTGATACGCTGCCATGATGGATTCTCCTGTTGAGTTAACACGGCCACAGCCGACTATCTCGATATTGTCAGTGTTTCACGGCTTTGCGGCAAGTCGCTATTCTTGTTTAGCCGTTTTATACAAGCGGAATGCGACGAGTGCGAGCACAACCAGTCCTAAACTACTGCCCATTTGCCAGCCTTCAGGCACAGCCAGAAATGAAGTGTCGCCGGTAATAACTATCGGTATTGCCAGCAGAATTCCGATAAGCGCCTCGCCGGTAATCAGGCCGGCAGCCATTAGCATGCCACCTTTTGCCTGTGCATTACTGCGGACTAAAAAGCTAATGAGTCCGCCGATAAATATGGGTATTGCGAGCTCAAGAGGCAGGTAGATGCCGATAGCTACCGCTAGTACCGGCGCTCTGAATGATGCTTTTTTGGCTGCAAGAATCTCATCGATAACGATAATAGCGACACCAATGCCGGCCCCCGCGGCAATCATTCCCCACGGAAGGTTACCGTTGAACACGCCATCGGCAACCGATGCCATTAAGGCCGCTTGCGGCGCCAACAGCGCGTCAGGGTGCTCGGCAGTTGGTACGCCAATACCGTAGGCTTTAAGCAGTAGATTAAGAATCGGCGCCATTACCAGCACCGATGACACAACACCAACGCACTGCATAAGCTGTTGCTTCCAGGGTGTCGCCCCCAGAATATGGCCGGCTTTCAGGTCCTGCATGTTGTCGCCGGCAATCGCTGCGGCACAACACACGACCGCGCCAATCACGATGGCAGCTGTGGCACCAATACCTTCCGGGCCGAGTAGCCAGAGGAGGATGAGTGACGCCAACAGAATTGTGGAGATGGTGATACCCGAAATAGGGTTGTGCGATGAGCCAACAATGCCCGCCATATATCCGGCAACGGCGGAGAATAGGAAGCCGGCAATAGCCATGATGACCGTCATAGCGAGCGCCACACCGAAGCTGCCAACGATCATTTGATACAGCAGAAACATCGGTATGGTGAGCGCGAGCGCCGCCCCAATAACGAGTCGCATGGGCGCATCGTCATTGTTCTCGGAGCTTGCGTTTAAGCCACTGCGTACACCGGCAATAATAGAATCTTTAACGGAGACTAATGCCCAGAGTCCGCCGACTAACATCGCACCCACGCCGAGATAACGAATCTTGCTGGTCCAGATTTGAAATGCTATATCTACCGCGCCGGCACCTTCCGCCAGCATGGCGGTTAGAACCGGGTCGGTGCTCATAAACCAAGTGCTGTAGATGGGTATCGCAACGTACCAGGAGATTGCGCCGCCGATCACAATGAGCGCTGAGATATTCAGTCCAACGATATAGCCGACACCTAGCAGCGCCGGTGATAGATTGCTGCCGATATACAGCGCCGTGCTCTTGCCGGCCCAGGTGCCAGCTGCCGCGCTGGAAGGCCATAGCTTTAAGCCTGCCTCACAGAGCTTTACTGCCGCGCCGATGCTGCCGCCTAGTACCAGTACTTTAAGGCCCCCACCCGGGCTTTCCCCTGCCATAAGAACTTCCGCGGTGGCAGTGCCTTCAGGGTACTTCAGGCCCTGATCAACGATAAAGGCACGCCGCAACGGTACTGTAAATAACACGCCCAGCAACCCGCCGATACCGGCAATCATGCAGACCCACCAGTAGTCAAAGACCTCCCAGTAACCCAGCATAATGAGCGCCGGCAGCGTAAAGATAACGCCGGCTGCTAGTGACTCGCCCGCCGAAGCAGCGGTCTGGACAATGTTGTTTTCAAGGATATTGCTGTTGCGGAACAGCTTCAAAACCCCCATCGAGATGACGGCGGCAGGAATGGATGCCGAGACGGTCATGCCGGCAAATAAACCGAGGTAAGCATTAGCACCGGCTAGTAGCATGGCCAGCACAATGCCAAGCACGACAGCTTTAAAGGTGAGTTGTGGTTGGGCCATCGCCATCTAATGACTCCCGGTGGTTTTAATCAGGTCGCTTCGTCTTCGCTTTCGCTTTCGCTATCAGTATCGCTATCGCTATCGTCAGCTTTCTTGTTGACCATTAGTTTCGACATCAGAATGCCGACTTCATAAAGTAGATAAACCGGAACGGCCAGCAGTGTTTGCGAGATTACATCGGGTGGCGTAAGCAGCATGCCGATAACAAATGATCCGAGAAATACGTACGCCCGCTTTTTCCCGAGGCTTTCGGGCGTTGTCAGGCCGGACCATACCAGCATCACTGTGGCAATGGGCACCTCAAAAGCGAGACCGAAGGCGAAGAAGATAGCCAATACAAAATCGAGGTAGCTGTTGATGTCGGTCATTACCGCAACACCCTCAGGTGCCGCCGCAGTAAAGAAGGCAAACATAAGCGGGAACACTACGCCGTAAGCAAAGCCGAGACCCGCATAGAAAAGCAAAATGCTGGAGACCACCATCGGGATAGCAAAGCGTTTTTCCTGCTTATATAAGCCGGGCGCTACGAAGGCCCACACCTGATAGATAACAACCGGCATGGCAATGAATAGGGCTACCCACATGCAGGTTTTAAACGGCACTAGAAACGGCGATGCCACTTGAGTCGCAATCATCTGCATCGGCACGCCGACCTCACCTTCAGCGCCGTTAAGCATGCTCATTTGTGACATCAGCGGGTCGGCGACAATCTTAAATACTTTGTCTGAGAACGGGGCAAGGCAAGCGAAGATGGCAAGTACGGAGAGCGAGGCGCGAATCAGGCGGGTGCGAAGTTCAACCAGGTGTGAAACAAGTGTGCCTTCTTGTAGCTCCTCACTATCTTTTTGTTCTGCTTCGTCGCTCATGCGTCTTTAGAGTCGCTTTTGTCTTTAAAGGAATCATGTTCCGGGTCGTCAGCCGGATCGTATTCAGTGTGTCCGGTGTTTACAGCGTCATCCTCTTCTTCGTCAGCATCTTCTTCAGCATCATCTTCAGCATTCAGAGCGGCAGTTTCCTGCTCATGGGAATAGCCCGGACGAAGTCCCTCGGAGGTTTGCCACGCTGGCTTAACTTCTTGGGGTGTTTTGGCCTGCGGCTTCTTGGCTTTGGGAGTTTTGAACGGGTCGTTCATGTCCAGGTTCACTTCGGCCTGCATTTGTGCCGAAAGGTTGCGGGCCATCCGCCGCGCTTGGCCCGCCCAGTTGCCTATCTGGCTGGCAACTCGCGGCAGTTTCTCAGGACCGAGAACCACGAGACCCAGGCCAAACAAGATGGCCAGTTCCCAAAAACCTACGTCGAACATGTGGGCGTATTATCTTGCAATATGGATGAGGCTAGGAAGCCTTATCACCCGTTGTTTCTTCTGATTTGGCTTCAGAAAACTGAGCATCGGGCTGATCTTCAATTTGGTCGGCTTCAGGATCTTTGTCTGCTTCATCCATAGCGCCGCGGAAGCTTTTCACAGCACCGCCCAAATCTTTGCCCAAGCTGCCTAAGCGCTTGGTGCCGAAAACAAGCACAACAATCACCAGCACGACCAGTAACTGCCAAATGCTAATTCCACCGAGTCCCATATTTTTCTCCAATAAATGCTGCTAGCCATATCGTAGGGCTAGCAGCCTTAATCAATTTGTTTCAGATGCCCAATAATACGTCATATCGGGGGTTTGGCGTTGATTTATGTCTGCAACCAAAAAGTGACAGGTCCATCGTTCGTTAAGTTCACCTGCATATCGGCCCCGAAACGACCGGTTGCCACCTTATCCAGCCTGCTGCTGCATTGTTGGACAAAGTAGCTAAATAACCGTTCGCCGGTTTCAGGATCGGCGCCTTTTGAGAAGCCGGGACGGGTCCCTTTGTGTGTGTCTGCCGCCAGCGTAAATTGTGGTACCAGCAAGAGTTCTCCGCCGATATCCAGCAAACTACGATTCATTTTGCCGCTATCATCGGGAAACACGCGATAACCGAGTAGGCGCTCAACCAGCCTGTCAGCCTTGTCTTCAGCGTCTTCACGCTCTACGCCGATAAGCACCATCAGTCCGGTTTCAATAGCACCGATAGTGTCACCATCCACGGCCACGCTGGCATGCCTAACCCGTTGTAATAATCCAATCATAGTGTGAGTTTGCCTGAGCAGCGCCGTCTCTCCAAGTAATGCAGTTGCGCCTTATGACAAGCGCTAGACGCCATCAAGGTTTTTTGTCTGCCTGTTAATGCACTACTATGCAGGCTTAGCTGCTAAACGAAACTATTGAAGACGATTTATGAAACGCAGAGATCTTATTGTAGGTGCAGGTGCTTTAGGCGTAACCGCATGCGCGCAGAGTGATAACAGTGCGGAAGCCTGTGCCGATGGTAAAACGTATAACTGGAAAATGGTGACGACCTGGCCACCGAACTTTCCTGGTCTTGGAACTCACGCGCAGCATCTTGCCGATCATATTCAGACCGCCTCAAATGGCCGCATAAAAATTCGTTTGTTTGCTGGCGGCGAACTCGTACCGCCCTTCGAAGTTTTTGGCGCCGTATCGCAAGGCATGGCCGAGATGGGTCATGGTGCAGCCTATTACTGGAAGGGTAAATCCGAAGCGGCCCAGTTTTTTACGGCATTACCTTTTGGGTTGAGTGCCCCGGAGCAGAATGGCTGGTTGTACTACGGTGGCGGCCTCGAGTTGTACCGTGAGCTATACGCACCGTTTAACCTGATGCCATTTCCTGCTGGCAACACCGGCGTACAGATGGGCGGCTGGTTTAATAAAGAAATCAATGGCTTAGACGATCTCAAAGGCCTGAAGATGCGCATTCCCGGTCTGGGTGGTGAGGTGCTGGCGAAAGCCGGCGGTACTCCGGTCGCGACCCCGGGCTCTGAGATTTTTACCGCGCTACAGACCGGTGCGATTGATGCCACCGAATGGGTGGGGCCTTATAACGACATGGCTATGGGGCTGCACCAGGCGGCTCGCTATTACTACTACCCGGGCTGGCATGAGCCCGGCCCAACCCTCGAAGCGATCGTTAACAAAGAAGCATACGATGCGTTGCCAGAAGATCTGCAAAAGATTATTGAGCTTTCCTGTAGCGCGGTGAACGATCAAATGTTTGCCGAGTACATGGCGCGCAATGGGCAATCTTTAGAACAGCTTTTGGAACTCGAAGAGCAAGGTGAGATAGAGATCCGCAAATTCCCCGACGAGGTGCTGCGTGAGTTACGACGTTTGTCTGATGAAGTTATTCAGGACATTGTTAAGCGCGATCCGGCGGCTGAAAAAATCTACGAGTCATTTGAAACCTATCGAAAACGTACGGCCAAGTGGACTGCTATTTCCGAACAAGCCATGCTTAACACTCGGGATCTCTAAGCAGAATGTTGTCACGCGTTAGCGTTTTATTAGTGTTTGCATTGCTCGCGGCCTGCAGCAGCTCCGATGATGCGGCGGACAGCGGCACGCTTTCAATGGCCGACCAAAAAGTATTCCGTTATGCGATGAATGGCTCGCCTACGAGCCTCGATCCGGTGCAATCCGGCAATGTCTACGCCAACGTCATTGTCACCAATGTATTCGACACCCTATATACCTATAAGTATCTGGCACGGCCTCCTGAGCTGAAACCTTCGTTGGCGCTCGCGATGCCGGAAGTCTCGGAAGATGGTCTCGTGTATACCATTCGGCTTAAACAAGGCGTGCTGTTTGCTGATGACCCGGCATTTGCAGGGGGCAAGGGTCGCGAAGTAACCGCTGCCGATGTCGCCTATTCCATAAAGCGTCATTTTGACCCGTCAACGCGCCCGCAGGGAGCATGGCTGTGGCAAGGGCGGATTAAAGGTCTTGATGCCTGGAAAGAGGCGGGCTCTGATTATGCCGTTGAAGTAGAGGGCTTGCGAGCGCTCGACCGCCATACCCTACGCATTGAGTTGAGCAAGCCGTACCCACAGTTGTTGTACACGCTGGCAATGGGTTTTTCTGCGGCGGTTCCGGCTGAGGCGGTTGCTGCATACGGTCGTGAGTTCGGGATTCGCCCGGTAGGCTCCGGCGCGTTTCGACTCCAATCATTTAACACCGCGAAGGCGATATTGGTACAGAACCAAAATTATCGGCAGGAACCTTTTAGCCTTAAAGACGAAGGTTACGATCCGAAGACGCAGGCTTATACGCGCGTAGAAAAACTGGAAGGGCGTTCTCCACCATTTTTAGACCGCTTAGAGATCGACTTTATTCAGGAAGGCTCTGCACTTTGGAATTCGTTTACCAAGGGTGATGAAGTGCAGATGGCCGGCTTGCCGGATGAACAGGTTAAGTTTGTTCTCGATTCAACCCAGCCGGTTGTGCTGAAGCCGGAGTTTGCAAGCTTATATAAAATGACGACAGGCCCCGAGGCGGGTTTTGTCTACAGCAATTTTAATCTCGATTTTCCGGAGATGGGTTATAACGAGGACCCTAAGCGCAACCGACGCAACAAGGCATTACGTTGTGCGGTGATTCGCGGCTTCGATTGGGAGGCGCGTAATGACAGCTTCTATATGGGCCTCGGGCAGGTCTTCCCCGGCGTGATTCCTCCGGTCGTGCCCGAGTTCGATCCGGACATGTCAAAAGACAGCATTACGCGCGATGTCGTTTATGCCAAGCAGCTGTTGGCCGACAACAATTGGACGGCAGAGAGCCTGCCTACACTGGTTTACGGCACGGTTGCCGGTGTTAAGAGCCGCTTGTTCTTTGAGCAGTTTCGGGCCTTTCTGAAAGATATCGGCTACCCGCCGGAGAAGATCGTGTTGAAACGCTACGCGACCTTTGGCGATGTTGTGCGTGCCTGGTCGCGAAGTG
>CBDTTT010000058.1:0-7839 GCA_965363345.1 uncultured Chromatiales bacterium | reverse complement strand
AAAACTACCGACTTAATAACACCACCTTATACGTAACTTTAGAGCCATGTCCGATGTGTGCGGGCGCGTTGGTTAATGCGCGTGTTAGTCGTCTCGTTTATGGTGCTCAGGATTTCAAGGCGGGTGCTTGTGGCACAGTCTACGATCTGGTGCGTTCGCCTGAGCTGAACCATCGCATGGATGTATTGGGTGGAGTCAGGGAAGAGGAATGCAGGAAGCTGTTGCAGGATTTCTTTCGCGAGCGGCGGCGCCCATCGGCATAGTGCAGCAGGTGCTTTGTCTTAAGTGATGGTCTCAGGTTCTTTTGCCGTCGGGTTTAAGGCCTCAGGCTCATCGTTCGAAAGCCACTGCATTATCCGGTAATACGTACGGATGTTCTCAACGTACTTAACCGGCTCCCAGCCGCGTGCGTAGCCATAGGTAGTTTGCGAATAGTATTTTCGTTTAGCGAGCAGCGGCAAGGCTTGCTTCACATCGAGCCAGCTATTCGGATCGCCGCGCTGTCTGCGCACGATCGTCTGAGCATCTTTCAGATGTCCGTAACCCACGTTGTAAGCTGCCAGAGCAAGCCAGGTACGGTCAGGTTCGTTGACTTCCGGCGATATGCGGGCTTTGAGTTGTTGGACGTATCGGGCGCCTCCATGGATACTTTGTTCCGGGTCGACGCGGTCAGACACCCCGAGTACTTCGGCCGTTCTCTGGGTGAGCATCATCAGGCAACGTACGCCGGTAGGTGACACCGCACCCGGGTTCCAGTGAGACTCCTGATAACTAACCGCCGCAAGTAGGCGCCAGTCGGCCTCAGTTTCAGAAGCCGCGTCCCGGAAATGTTTTCTATATTTACCGAGTCGCTTATCAATATGGCGTCTAAAAGTTCGGGTGCCAACGTAATCAAATTGACTGGTGTGGCGGTAGTAGCGATCTTTGATTCGTTGCAGATCGCCATTTTCACTAATATAGGCGAAGTATCTTTCTGCCTCTGCAATTAGTGATTTGTCATTGCGTTTTTGGAAGGCCCAGGCAAGCGAATCACCTTCGGCTAATGTCATTGCAACGCGTATTTCTGGCATGAAATTTTGGTAGATCGAGACGATGGTTGAGTCGGCGACGGTGAAATCAATATCGCCGTTAGCCACATCCATCAGTAGGTCTGAGACATCTGAATTAGGGTTTTCTATCCAGGTGAAGTTTGGCATTTTTGACTGCAGCGTATGCATGGTGTCGATATAGCTGGTGCCGGGAGCAACTTCGAGTCTTTTGCCTATGAGGTCGTCAAAGTTTCGGGGTTTGTAGTTGCCGCGTCGGTAGATCAGTTGCTGTTCAACTTGCTCATAAGCAGGGCCGAAGTCGACTATGTTCAGACGTTCTGCTGTGACACTGAGGCCCGCTGCTGCGATATGCGCGCTGCCGTTAACAACTTCGGGGATAACATCAGCAAATTTTTCGGCTTCGTAGATTTTGAGTTCAACGCCGATGAACGTGGCGAAGCCATTGATGAGGTCGTATTCGGGACCTTCCGGACCATGCGCACCAACGTAGTAACTCGTTGGTGAGTTTCTTGTAACCACACGCAGTTCACCTTGCTCGATAACTTCTTCAAGCAGGGTGGGTGGGCGCGAACAGGTGCCCAACAGAATGGCGATGAATACAAAAAGTTTTCGCATATATTGAATGTTTGGCGGCGCATTGCCGCCTGTTAATTCAGTAGTTAATTTACCACGCTGGCAATATTTTTTCTTCTGGTAATGCTTTTTAGTATCTGTTACGGGTAATCTTTATTCTTTTAAATTCAGATGCTTATGTTTAGTTGTAAATGTTCCGCATTATATTAATGTGTAAGCTATTGAAGCATCAGGAACTGTTGTGCGCATACAAAACGGGGGCCAATAGGCCCCCGCATTATGTTTAAAGCTTTTATTCGCTGAAATGTCAGCCTGGCTTAGCTGCCGGTAAACAGAGGTAGCACTAATGGTGCAATCAGCGCGCTTTTGGTCACCATGCACCAGATAATGTAAATCGTAAGGAAGGTAGATAAAATCCCGCGAATCGCTGCCTGTTTTACATCGCGCTTGGGGCTGGCCGCGTGAGTATCAACCGCGTAACGAATGATATCTGGCACGAGTTGCAGAGCTGCCATCAGCCAGAAGCAGATATAGGCGTCTACTGCCCAAGGGTTGTTCAGGAATCCGCCAAAGTAGGAGTTCACCAACATCAAACCTGCCAGAGGCACGATGATGGACGTAGGGCCGGTGATGCCCATGGCCATTTTACGCAGCATTGCCCTAGCCATGAGGGCAGTTTCAGCATCGCCGACCATGCGAACCCGCATTGCCCATACGTTGCTGAAGAATGTATGTCCGAAGAAGATAAAGCCCGCGAACTCATGAATGAAAAGTAGCGTTATAGCGCCGTTCTCGGCATTGGTAAACATCGCAGGTGCTGGAACATTCACGCCTAAAAATGGAAGGGTGTAGATACCCATCACAATAAAAAACAGGGAATAGCGTATTACTTTATCCTTTGTAACAACTGAAGTAACACCTGTGCTGGCGATCGTGTCGTTCATAAAACATGCTCCGTAACTGAACTATCATGCGTTGAATTGCCGCAATAATAAGAAAATAGGTGGCTCTCACCATTAATATATTCGAACGCGACTGCGCATTGGATTACTTTCAGTTGTATTACTTTGCAGCAGAGCTTTTGCCCGGACGCCAGCCGCTAAGCCAGGCGGCCGTGAGCACAACGGAACCCGTGATAATGGGTTCGCCGACATTGCCAAAAATGCCGCCGGTGCTCGCATAAGGAATGGCGAATAGCGGCAAAGCGCCGGCAGCGCCCAGAAACATCCATTTCCAATCGCGTTTCCACCAGAGAAAGATACCCAGAATCAGAGTCATCAGACTTAGTGTCATCGCCGGTATTGGCGGAACCTTAAAGCCCGCCCCCACGTCTGCATCCGGAGAGCACGCGGTGTATTCGGCGATACTTGTTGTGTAGCGTAAAGTGTCGGCAAAACAGGAGGGGTAAAAGGTTACTTGTGTAAACCCCTGCGTGAACAGGTAGATGTCATCAATGACGAAGTAGACTGCGACAATACAGAAAAAAGCTAGAAACCATTTCGTCTGCGCTATTTTGAATCCGGCCAGACGCGCCATCGAACCAATGGCGATGATCGATGCAGGTAGGAGCAGGTAGTGGGCAAGAAAGCGCACATAGTTCATAGCAAGTAGCGGTTGTCCTTCGCCGAGAGTGCTACCCATACCAACAGTGAAGTTATCGAACCAGAGCAATGTCAACGGCACTGTCGAGAGCACCATCGCTGGTGTTGGAAAGCGACGACATACCTGCAGTGCCCAAATCAAAAGAGCCATATCGACAGCTGCGATAACAAAGTAACCGATTGAATACATTTCTGGCTCCGATGGGTGGTGCGTTGAATAACTTCAGGTATCTAGAGTAATGCTCTAAAGAATATTTTGCTGCGGGTGTATAGCCATCAATCCATGTGCCGGATGAACATTGACTGAAGGCCTGTCGTTGGGGCGTTGTCGGCTGTGGCGCCAGAGTAGGAACCTTGTCGCGAACTGACCCGATGAGTCTACTATTCTCAATATATTTGTAGCTCATCGTTGCCACCATATGGGCGGTAATGATAATGCCCGCAACACTAGCTACATAAATATGTTGTGAGGTCTAGCTCAGTTCATGCTTTGCATGGCGCGGGTAGGTGTCGCCGGTGCCTCATATACCCAGTGGGTTAGTTAGGTATAGTTTCTTCGGCATCACTGGTCGACTAATTGTTTGCGGCGTAACTGCTTAGCGATCTTTTTTGCCAGGGTATTGACCATTTTTGACACATCGCGCTGGTTTTCAGCGATAGAATCGATGTGGTAGATCATCTTGCCGTCACTGGCTTCATACACCTCGGTTGATAGGGTTATGTTGTAATTTGCTACCGTGTAGTCCTTGGTATCGATGTCGGGTTTGTAATCGTATTGGACGAAGTTAAACGTATTGTCCGTCTCGAACTGCCCGTAAGCCTGACCGGTACTGCGATACGATTTGGCGTCAGTTTTGCTGGTGATTTCTTTCGGCACCACACGTTGTTCTGTCACACGGGTGACGATCACACCGTCGATATTGTTCGCTACGACGAGTTCCTTAATAACGTCTCGGGTGATTTCGGTCTTCGGATCGAGCAGGCTTGAAGCAGCTATCGCTGTGCTGCGAACACCAGTGAGGTTTCCGATCAGTTCGCTGTTGAACTGCTGTCTGCGTGATGATTCCCGAGCCAGAGTCACGATAAGCACCTTCTTGAACTTCTGGCCCCTGATATTTTCATCTTGCCAGTTACCGGAAACGCTTGTTTTTCCTGCGCAAGCAGCAAGACAAGCCGAGAGAATCAGCAGCAAAATGAGTTTTACTTTCATGGGGTTTCCAGTACCTGTTTTCAGGTTGTTGTGAGCGCGAGAGTATTGTCACGCACAGATAACGCTAATGCTGGCAAACATTTACGTATATTGCAAAGTCATATTCCGTTTGCTGTTGCGTAAGAATAGCAAAATATACGTGAAATTAGGGTCGCAGAGGTGGGTATACGGCTTGCTCAAAGCCTCTGCACCGCATACTCTTCCGTTTGGTCTGCGCCTGTCCTCTCGCGACAGCGCGCCGTGAACTCCGCCAGGCCCGGAAGGGAGCAACGGTAGCGGTATTGCTGTGCGCCGGGATGTGGCTGGCGCGGGCCTTCAATTAATTTTGCACCTCTGACTACTACAGGCTGAGAAGCGATGAGTTATCTGGCATTGGCGCGTAAATGGCGACCCGGCACATTTGCTGACCTCGTGGGTCAGTCGCATGTGGTTAAAGCGCTCACCAACTCACTCGAATCCGACCGTGTGCATCACGCTTATTTGTTTTCCGGCACCCGCGGTGTGGGTAAAACGACTATCGCCCGAATTCTTGCGAAAGCACTCAATTGTGAGAATGGAGTTGTGGCTGACCCGTGTGGCAAATGCAGCGCCTGCATCTCAATCGATGAGGGTCGCTTTGTTGACTTGATTGAGGTCGATGCGGCCTCACGTACCGGGGTTGAAAATACCCGTGAGTTACTCGATAACGTTCAGTACTCGCCTAGCAATGGTCGTTACAAGGTGTACCTGATCGATGAGGTTCACATGTTGTCGATGAGTTCTTTTAATGCGTTGTTAAAGACTCTGGAAGAGCCCCCGCCACACGTTAAGTTTTTATTGGCGACCACCGATCCGCATAAATTGCCCGTTACTGTTTTATCGCGTTGTCTGCAATTTAATCTGAAGCGTATCCCCACAAACCTGATTACAGAGCGAATGGCAAAAATTTGTGATGCAGAGGGTCTGGTCGCAGAGCCTGCCGCGTTAAGTCGGTTGGCACGTGCAGCTGCCGGCAGTATGCGAGATGCGCTTAGTTTGCTTGACCAGGGTTTGGTGTTTGGTGGCAATGAACTTAATGATGCTGATACCGCTGAAATGCTGGGCAGCCTCGATCAGAAACATATCGGTAATTTGCTGAATGCATTGATTGCCGGTAATGCAGCAGGCTTGATAGAAAGTATTCGAGTGCTTGATGAGTTGGTGCCGGACTATGCATCGGTGTTGGGCGATCTGGCGACTGCGTTGCAGCAGATTGCGGTTATTCAGCTCGCGGGTGTTGCCTCACTTGATCCAGACATGGAGAGCGAGGGGCTCGAAGAATTCGCCGGTCTTATCGATCCTGATACGGTTCAGCTTTACTACGAAATTGCCTGTTCCGGACGCCGTGATATGGCTTCGGCACCTGAGCCCCGGTTGGGCTTCGAAATGTGTTTGTTGCGCATGTTGGCGTTCAGTCGCGGCCCTGTCAGTGGCACTCCGACAACGGTTGGCGGCACCTCTGGTGGTGGCTCTGCTGCGCCGTCACCTCGCCAGTCCACGCCTTCTCAGCAGGTTTCACCAGCAGTATCGGCAGCACCTAAGCCTGTGGCAGCATCAGCACCAGTGGCCTCAACTCCGGCGGTACTCGACAACCCCGATGATTGGCTTAAGTTAGTTGCATCGCTGGAACTCAGCGGTATGGCAGGTCAGTTGGCAGAGCATTGTGCGTTCGTGAGTCGTGGTGAGGGTGTTATTCACTTAAGTATTGATGCCGGCAATGGTCATCTGACGACACCGAATACGCAGAGTCGTTTACAGGATGCACTTCAGCTTCGCTTGGGTGAATCTGTAAAGCTGACTATAGACCGTCGCAAAGATACCCAGGTGGATACCGTGGCCGGTCTAGTAGCAGAAAAAGAAGAGCAGAAGCTGGATGATGCCCGGCTAGCCATTCAGACTGACCCGAATATTCAGGAGTTGGTGGAACGCTTCGATGCGAAAGTTGATGACAAATCTATCGCTCCGAATTCCGATAGTTAGTATAGGTATATCGGCGAGTAATTTTTTAATACCGGAATGTTTGCATCGGTATGATTAACATATATTGAGGATTTCAAGATGAAAAACCCTTTGGGCCAGATGATGAAGCAGGCTCAGAAGATGCAGGAGCAGATGCAGGAAGCTCAGGCAGAATTAGCTGAACTTGAAGTGCAGGGTCAAGCCGGTGGTGGCATGGTGCGGTTGACGATGACGTGTCGTCATGAAGTGCGCAGCATTAACATCGATCAGGAATTGCTTGGCGACGACCGTGAAATGCTCGAAGATATTCTCGTGGCAGCCTTTAACGATGCCCTGAGAAAAGTCGAGACAACGACTAAAGAAAAGTACTCGGGCATGACCTCCGGTATGGGGCTTCCCCCGGGGTTGAACCTGCCGTTCTGAGCAGGGCTTATATATAGTGGCGTACTCACCCTTATTGCAGGACCTGTTGGAAGCATTGCGTTGCTTGCCTGGGGTCGGACCGCGCACGGCGCAGCGTATGGCATTTAAGCTGCTTGAGGATGACCGCGATGGCGGTCGTCGTCTGGTATCGGCTATGCAGCAAGCTATCGAAAATATTTCTGAATGCAGTCGTTGCCGAATGTTTGCAGAAACGGAGTTGTGTTGGATTTGCGGTGCACAGCGTCGCGATCACGGAACCGTATGTATCGTCGAAAGCCCTGCTGATGTCATTGCGGTTGAAGAATCTGCTTCGTACAACGGCCGCTACTTTGTTTTGTTGGGGCGTCTCTCACCTTTGGATGGCATCGGTCCGGATGAATTGGGTTTGCATCTGCTCGAGGCACAATTGGATGAGGGCAGTATTAGCGAACTGATCATAGCAACGAGTGCGACGGTAGAAGGTGAGGCAACAGCCGGCTACCTAGCAAACCTTGCCCATAAGCGAAATATTTGCGCTACCCGAATCGCACACGGTGTGCCATTAGGTGGTGAGCTGGAGTTTGTTGATAGCAGCACTTTATCGCTCGCTATTTCGGGGCGTCTCAACCTGGGCGATTGAGCCCGGCGGCTTAAGGGGCGAGCTTCGCTTCGTCCGTCATGTGATACAGACGTTTGTAGCTGTCGTAACGTCGCTGTGTGATGGCATCTGTTTCGATTCCGGCTTTTACTGCGCATCCCGGTTCGCGCATGTGCTGACAGTTCGCAAAGCGACATTCGTCCGCTGCTTTATGAATTTCGATAAACCCTGCTTGAATATCTCTTATATCGCCAAAGTAGGGCAGAAAGTCACGAACTCCCGGTGAGTCGATTAACCAACCACTTTCGCCATCACCGACTGCGACAGAGTGCATCATTGATGCCGTCGTCGTATGCCGACCTTCCTGAGTTCCGACCGAGAGTTCTGCAACGGCAACCGCAGCAGTTGGGATGAGTGCATTGATCAACG
>CBDTTT010000057.1:0-7865 GCA_965363345.1 uncultured Chromatiales bacterium | reverse complement strand
CTCAGGTTTCTTGATGCACCAAGCAAAAAACAGATTGAAGCACTGGAAGCACTGCAGGCTCGTGCAGGTCAAACTAGCGCCGTTGATATTAATCCGCTTACCAGCGATCTGCCGCTGCTGCGCGCACGCTATGCCGCAAGTAAAAACACCATTACCAGCTATCAACGTATCAATAATCTGATGCTAGCGGCAGAAGTAACAGATAGCTACTCAGCAACTGACGCTGATGCGCCTGCTTGCAATAAGTTCTCGGTCGATATTGATGATATCGACATTTCTGATGTCCGCAGAGCACGCAATATCGTCGTGCCAAACACACCCCTCTGCAAAATTATTAGCGGCTTTGGTTTTGCCAGTTTCTATCCGGATGACGATGGAATTGTCAGAAGCTCGACACTCCTTATAAATGCAAACAACAAACTCTATACGTCAAGTCCGCTATCCATCTATGCAGCTATCGAAAAATCAGCAGTACGACTGGAATCGCCCAGAAATCTATCGTTGAACAATGCAGACAGCATAACGACCAACAATGGCCTTACCGTTCTGAATCAGTTCTACAATACTGATGAAAATCAAGGCTTCCGCACAATCAGCTACAACGAATCGTTAGCAAAGCCCGATATGCTTGCAGAAGTGCGCGGCAAGATCGTGCTTATCGGCGAGGCCGCCTACACTGGTATGCCTGGCTATGCCACACCTGTCTCTGCCGACCTATCACCCTTGCTAATGACGGCAACCAGTCTGTCGAACCTGATCCAGAACAACTATATTTTACGTCCTGACTGGTTACCGCTAACCGAAACCATCCTGCTCGTGGTGCTGGTTGCGGGTTGTCTGATCTTCCTACCGCGAATGGGCTGGGTCGCGGCACTCATTGTCGGTATATCAATCGGTATTATCCTGTTGATACTCCAAACCTGGTTAATTACTGCTCAGCACATATGGTTACAGCTCACAACGACAGCTGTATATGTCACCGCCGCAGTGTTCCTGATAACGTCGATAAGAGGTCTCAATCAGAAGCGACGCCATAAACGCGACATCGGCATCAGCACTCTTATGTCCGAAGCCTCAAGCGACTCATTAGATGCCGAGCTATCAGTGCTGCGCCACAAAAAACCGAATGCTATAAACAAACGTAAGATCTACGATATAGCTGAACAATATGAACAAACCCGTGAGTTTGCCAAGGCGGAGCAAGCGCTGAAGCATCTTGCCGACGTTGATCCCGACTATATGGATGTGGGTGAGAAGCTCCGCCGCATCTCGGGGTCTACCCCCAGCCGCCCTGATCCAGCAAAAGAAGCTGCTGCTAAAGCTAGTGGCAACAAAGCCCTGGGCCGTTACGAAATCATGAAGACTTTGGGCCGCGGAGCAATGTCCACGGTCTACCTTGGCATCGACTCCAAGATTCAGCGCAAGGTTGCAATTAAAACAATAGCACTTGCTAATGAGTTTGATGACTCAGAACTGCAGAAAGCACGCGAGCAATTCTTGCGCGAAGCAGAATCCGCTGGCCGTCTGAACCACCCGGATATTGTCGCGATTTATGATATCGGCGAGGATCAAAACATAGCCTATCTCGCGATGGAATACTTCTCAGGAGCACCGCTGATCGACTATGCCGACCGCAAAAAACTACTTCCCCCTGTCAGGGTTCTAGAGTTAGTAGCGCGTGCGGCCGACGCCCTCGACTATGCACATGGTCAGAATGTTGTGCATCGCGACGTAAAACCGGCAAATATTTTATACGATGCAGCCACGGACCGGCTTAAGCTTACAGACTTTGGTATCGCTAGGCTGACCGACACCAGCAGAACAAAGACTGGCGTCATTCTTGGCACTCCGTCCTACATGTCACCCGAGCAACTCTCAGCAAGTGGCGTAACAGGACAATCAGATTTGTATTCTCTCGGAGTGACCTTGTATCACCTGCTGGTCGGGGCACCACCTTTCCGGGCCGACTCAATTCCGCAGTTAATGGATAAAATTATTCATGACAAACCTCCTAAGCTGACTAAAGTACGTGCAGATTTACCCGCATGCATAGATAATCTAATGGAGAAAGCACTTGCCAAGAATCCGGATGAACGATTCCCGAATGGCAAAGCAATGGCATTGGCTCTGCGTGCGTGCAGCAAGCAGGTACAACCTTAGGCATTAAGCTAAGAGCAAAGTATGAGTTTAAAGAATAAATTTGCATTTGCAGCCCAGACTGATACCGGCAGAGTCCGTGATCATAATGAAGATGCTATCGAGTCGAATTTGGATATCGGCATGCTCGTACTTGCAGATGGCATGGGCGGTTACAATGCAGGCGAAGTAGCCAGTGGTATCGCGGTAAAAACCGTATATGACCTGACAACGGAAGCTTGCGGCCGGGAAAAACGCCACGAGCGTCATTCAGATTCGGGCCTTATGCGCCAGACGACCGTGCTTCGTGATGCGATCTCCCGCGCTAACAAGATTATTCATCAAACGGCACAGAGCCAGGAAAGCTGCGAAGGCATGGGCACGACTATTGTCGCCGGCATGTTCTATGACAACCGCTTATCTATTGCCCATGTTGGTGACTCCCGCCTGTACCGCCTGCGCAAGAACAAACTCGAAAGAATTACGCTCGATCATTCCCTACTGCAGGAACTGGTAGACCGTGGTTTCTACTCCCGCCAGGAGGCCGAGCGTTCCACCAATAAAAACTATGTAACACGGGCGCTAGGTGTGGACACGGTCGTACAGGTAGAAGTACAAGAAATTCAAGTTGAGCCGGGTGACACATTCCTACTCTGCTCAGATGGCCTCTCAGACATGGTAGATGATGAAGAAATTCATTTAACTATCAGTACTTTTAGTGCTAATCTTGAAACTGTTGCTGAGCAGTTGGTAAAACTCAGTAACGACCACGGGGGCAAAGACAACATTTCCGTCATGCTAATACAGGCACTAGAACCATATCCGGCAAAGACCGGCCTGTTAGGCATGCTTAAGAAACTATTCAGGCGTTGATATGGCACGTTTAATACTTACCCTCGGTGGCCAGATAATGGCCGAATACAACATGACCAAGGAGCGTTACACAGTCGGACGCTTACCGGATAACGATGTTCGCATCGATAATCCTGCAGTTAGTGGTCATCACTCACTCATCATCAATATTCTCAATGATTCTTTCCTTGAGGATCTGAATAGCACCAATGGCACCTACGTCAATGGCAAGCTAATCAAGAAACATGCCTTGCAGCATGACGATGTCATTACCATCGGTCACCATCAGCTTAAATTCATCTCCTCCGGCTCTATCGAAGAAGAAGAAGATGATGAGTTTGCCCGTACGATGATTATCGATAGCTCTCAGGAGGCAGTGCACAAATCTGCAGCCCGTGCAGCCGGTCTGGCATCAGGTGCGTATAAGCAACCCAACTTTGATTCACCACCGCCGATCAGTGCGGCTGGATCTGCATCGAATCACAGCGAAACTGTTGCACCAGGCAGACCCGTTGCAGTACCAAGCTCTCCAAGAGTGCCTGCGGGAGCCAGCGGCAGAACGCCTCAAGTACCTGCAAAAATTCAGGTTCTTAGCGGTTCAATGGCTGGCAGGGACCTTGATCTTAATAAGACGCTCACCACATTAGGTCGTCCTGGCGAACAGGTTATCGCTATTACCAAGCGCGGTGACACCCACTACATAGTTCAGGTTGATCGCAAGGCAGATGGGCCATCAGCCAAAGTAAACGGACAGGAACTGAGTGGTCCGGCACGAAAACTGAGCGACAACGATGTCATCGAGTTGCTCGGCGTTAAGATGGGCTTCTTTATAAGCTAGAACAATAATCTAGAATATTACATATGCAAAACTAAAAAGGGCTCCTTAAAGGAGCCCTTTTTAGTTTCTCTACGAACGGCTTAAACGACGGTCTTAAACAACTGGCTTAAACCAGTTCCCGTGGAGGCCGACTACTCAACTGAGTCAGCAGCTCATACGAAATCGTTCCCGCTGCAAGGGCAATTTCCTGAACTTCGAGCTGCTCACCCCATAGCTCTACGACATCGCCTGTTTTGGCATCAGGCAAGGCAGACAAATCGAGGGCAATCATATCCATCGATACGCGGCCCACCAGCTCGACACGATTACCGTTAATAAGAGCCGGAGTATGTTCTGCAATACAGCGTGGATAACCATCACCGTAACCAACAGCAACAATACCGATAACCGTATCAGCTGCGGCCACCCAATCGGCACCGTAGCCCACACTGTCGCCGGCCTGCAGCGACTTTACCGCGATCAACCGAGACTGAAACGTCATCGCAGGCTTCAGACCAAAGTCTTCTGAAGATTTATGATTAACAGGCGATACACCATAAAGTGCCAGGCCAGGTCGAATCCAGTTATCCCCGCTATAAGACAAATCGGCCGACACCTTCAACAACTGTGGCCACTGCAAAATGCCCGCCGAGTTGGCGATACTAATCCCACCTGAATACTTCGGGCAGTTGCTCTCTGCCGCCTGCAGTGCAGCAGCAAACCGTTGCAGTTGCTTTAACGTCATCGGGTTATCGGCTTCATCGGCACACGCAAGATGCGTCATGACACACACAACCGACTCTACGGCAGCGCATTCTTCAAGAGATTGCAGCACATCGGATAACTTGTCGGGACTGAAACCGAGACGCCCCATACCGGTGTCGACTTTGACCCAGACATTTACCTGACGGCCACCCCTATACTCTGCAAGCAACTCAAGCTGGCTTTCGTGATGAACCACCAGATCAAGCCGGTGTTCAAGTGCCTGCACCAGTTCGATCTGATCGATACAACCGCCCAACACAACCAACCGCTGCGTAATACCTGAAGATCTTAATTTAGCACCCTCGCCCACGCGCGCGATGGCGAACGCATCGGCTTCTGGCAATAACTTTGCAACCTGAACCATGCCATGTCCGTAGGCATTAGCCTTCAATACCGGCATGACTTTGCAGCCGGCGGCATATTCTTTTAGTACCTGAAAGTTGTGCCGAATGGCAGTGGAATTGATTAAGGCAACAGCCGTTTGGCTCATACCTGGAATCCACCTACGTCGTGCTCGGGTATGTAGTTCTCAAAGCGGGAGAACTGGCCCAGGAAGGTGAGCGTAAATTTCCCCAACTCACCATTACGATGTTTAGCGATGATCACATCAGCCTGATTCTTGCGCTCGGTGTCTTTGTTGTAAACCTCATCCCGATAAATAAATAGAATAAGGTCGGCATCCTGCTCAATAGCACCAGACTCACGTAAATCAGACATCATCGGTACTTTTTCGGGGCGCTGCTCAACACTTCGATTGAGCTGCGACAATGCGATAACAGGCACTTCCAACTCACGAGCTAATGCTTTAAGTGATCTGGAAATCTCCGAGATCTCATTGGTGCGATTTTCCTTTGAGCCCGGGACCTGCATCAACTGCAGGTAATCCACCACAATCAAACCAAGATTAGGATGACTGCGTTTCAGTCTGCGTGCCCGCGAACGAACGTCGCCCGGACTCAATGCCGGAGTATCATCTATAAATACCGGTGCATCATTCATCTGCTTAATAGCACTGCTAATACGCGACCAATCCTGATCGCCAAACTGACCGTTACGCAAGTTGCCCTGTGGCACTCGACCCAGAGATGAAATAATACGCAGCGCCAACTGATCAGTCGACATTTCCATACTGAATATAGCGACCGGCACCGGTTTCTCCGGACGGAATGCCGCGAACTCAGCAATGTTCAAAGCTAATGTGGTTTTACCCATCGATGGGCGGGCAGCAAGAATCAACAAATCTCCGGGCTGCAAACCCTGAGTAATCTCATCTAACTTGCCATAGCCGGTGGGTAGACCTGTAACGGCGGTGCCATCCTGATGACGCTTATCCAACAAGTCGGCAATATCGCTGCAACGATCCGCAAGCGATACAAAGCCCAATTTATTGCTCTCGCCCTGCTCCGCAATTTCAAATACTTTGCGTTCTGCAAGATCGACCAGTTCTTTCGGCGTCTGGCCTTCCGGGTTATAGCCGGACTGAGCAATTTCGTTACCAACATGGATGAGTTCGCGGAGTAGTCGGCGGTCGCGAACAATATCAGCGTACGCAACAACGTTGGCGGCACTGCCGGTATCAGCAACCAAACGGTTGAGATAGGCAAAACCACCTGCATCTTCGAGCTGATTATTTTGTTTTAGATACTCAGAAAGAGTAAGCGGGTCAACAGGCCGGTTGTTACCAGCCTGAGCCGTAATTGCCCTGAATATAACCTGATGATCGGGGCGATAAAAATCTTCGGCTATGACTCGACCGGAGACGTTATCCCACATCAGATTATCGAGCATGATACCGCCGAGCAGCCACTGCTCGGCCTCAATGGAACTAGGTGGCCGGTTAACCTCATCGGTCATCGAAACCGGGCCTTCAGAATAGCTGACCACCTCTACCATCGAAACTCATGCTCCCTGGCGTTATATGTCGCTTCCGCCCTCGTCAACGACACTGATTTTAATAACGATATTTACATCGGAATGCAAATGAACGTCGACATCATGGTCACCGGCAACCCGCAATGGGCCTTCAGGTAAACGCACTTCGCTACGTTCAAGTTCTGCACCGGCTGCAACAACCGCTTCTGCGATATCGATGTTGCCCAATGAACCGAACAACTTGCCTTCTTCGCCGACTTTAGTCGTAATCGTGATTGTACCGACAGCAGCGATCTTCTCACCGCGAGCCTGAGCAGCTTTAAGCTCAACAGCTGCTAATGCTTCAAGCTCGGCACGACGGCCTTCGAGTGCTTTCATGTTTTCGGGTGTCGCGGGCTGTGCTTTGCCTTTAGGCATAAGGAAGTTACGACCGAAGCCTGACTTCACATTGACCACATCACCTATGTTTCCGAGGTTCTCAACCTTTTCTAGCAGTATGAGTTCCATCTTATTTATCTCCTGCAGCCACTTTGGCTGACGTTTCTAATTTAACCACACCCGGCGACTGCTGTCTTATGCCGTCTTCGGGCGGAGCGTATACCAATTATCTATAAATCCAAGTGCAGCCAGACCAAAGCCCATAAATGCTGCGGGCACCGGCATGATAGGCATAAATACTAGCGGTAATATGACCGCTGCCCACCAGGCATTGGGCCAGTGTTTATGTTCAGCCCAACACGACAATACTGCGATGCCCTGAAGCAAAAATGCCATGCTGACAACTATCAACATGCCGCTTGCCGTGGCAAAACCAAACAACGATGCAATGCCTAGTACTGCTGCAAAACCACCGATCACATAACCCAGTTTCAAGCTTCTGTAACTATCTCCGAAGCTCTCGTTGCGTGCTGCAGATGCCCAAACAGAACCGACTAATACTGCTATCAGACTACTGCTCAATAAAGCTGCTGCAACTACCGGGGTCATAATCTGCGACACCAGCGATACCACCTGCTCTACCTCAACACCCTGTGCCGCAAACTCTGCTGTGAGTTCCGCCATCAGGTCAGAAGGCAAATCAGCCATCATGGTCCTGATGATCTGCTGCCAAAATGCCGCGGTATCACCAACAACTGCCATAAAGACCAACATAGCTGCGAGAACTAACAAAACTGCTAACTGCACGACCAGAGTAAACGACCGGTATCGGTGATTTACTCCGCCCAATACTGCAGCAACTGACCAGCTCACAGCCGCACTAATCAAAAATGGCAGCGGCATTGGATCGGCACCTGACAAAAACGTCATCAGAGCCAATCCGGCAAGAGCTAGTGCTACATCTTTTGCCGCTTCAGCAGGACCTTTCAGATCTGCTGTCAGCACCACTATTGCAGCGCTTAAAACACTGGTTACCGGCAGCAGA
>CBDTTT010000056.1:0-7868 GCA_965363345.1 uncultured Chromatiales bacterium | reverse complement strand
GTCAACGTTCGGCATTTCCATGAAACTGGTTATTCCGCCGGCAACAGCCGCAGCCGATTCTGTTGCCATATCGCCTTTGTGCGTCAAACCCGGCTCACGAAAATGAACCTGATCATCGATCATCCCGGGCAATAAATGCAGCCCCTCTGCATCAATAACTTTGTCATTGGTATCCGCCGAAATCGAATCGCCAATCAATTCAATACGCCCATTTTTGACGAGCACATCCTGTTCCCGAATTTGACCTTCGTTAACAACACATGCGTTCTTAATAAGGATTCCAGACATCAGACTTTTCCTGCAAAGCGCTCAGTGGCTAGCACAAGTTCGTGAATTGTTCCCGGCTCAAATGATGAATGCCCCGCATCAGGCACAATCACAAAATCTGCCTCCGGCCATGCTCTATGCAAGTCCCAGGCCGACACCATCGGACATACCAAGTCGTAGCGACCCTGCACAATTACCGTTGGAATATTGCGAATTACATCAATATTGTTAAGCAACTGATCGGGATCATCAAAAAAGCCCTTATTAACAAAATAATGAACCTCTACCCGCGCCAATGCCAGCGCAAATGCATCTGCCGAAAACTGTGTCACGCTGGCATCAGCCGTTTCGAGATTACTGGTTACCCCTTCCCACAAAGACCACGCCCGTGCAGCGGTTAACAGCTCATCCTCATCGCTGCTATTGAGCAGTCGAGAATAGCTGGCCACCATGTCATCCCGCTGATCTACGGGCACCGGCGCCAGGAAATTCTCCCAATGATCAGGAAAAACATTGCTTGCGCCCTGCTGATAGAACCATGCGATTTCTTTAGGCCGCAGCAGAAAAATGCCCCGCAAAACCAGCTCACTGACACGCTCAGGGTACTGCTGTGCGTAGGCTAGCGCCAAAGTACTGCCCCAAGAGCCACCAAATACCTGCCACCGCTCAACACCCATGAACACCCGCAAGGTCTCGATATCTTCAACCAGTTTCCAGGTGTTGTTGTCTTCCGTAGATGCATGCGGACGGCTTTTGCCCGCGCCGCGTTGATCAAATAGCACAATCCGGTAAGCCGCAGGGTCAAAAAACCTGCGTGCAGCAGCATTAAAACCTGCACCCGGGCCGCCATGCAGAAAGACCACCGGCTTGCCCTGTGGGTTGCCACACTCTTCGTAGTACAGCTCATGGACTGGCGACACACGCAAATAGCCACTGTTGTAGGGCGTAATGGGTGGGAAAAGACCTTTTCGTTGATTCATCTTTATGAACTACCGCAAAAAAATACACTCATAGATTAAGTTGCAAGCAACCACAACCATAATACGTTTACTATATAGCGCTTATTGATTCTCAAGCATTACTATAGTCTCACTATATTAACCCGCCAGACAAAACGGACAAGATTTATGCCATCTGTAATTCGTATCTTTACCCTCATGCTAGCCACCCTGTTCACTGCACTACCCGCAGTAGCTGATAACAACTTAGATGCAGACGACCAGGATTTAATCCCGTATGAATTATTCACATTGAGTAACGGGCTAACGCTGATTGTCCATGAGGACAAAAAAGCACCGATCGTCGCGGTAAATGTTTGGTATCACGTGGGCTCAAAAAATGAAGCCGTCGGCAAGACCGGGTTCGCTCACTTATTTGAGCACCTGATGTTTCAAGGCTCCGAAAACTATCAGGGTGAGTACCTGCAGACCTTGGAGCAGCTAGGCGCAAGCGATCTGAATGGCACCACCTGGTTTGACCGCACCAATTACTATGAGACGGTGCCTAAAGGTGCCCTCGACCGGATCCTGTTTTTAGAATCAGACCGCATGGGTCACTTGCTAGGCATTATCGACCAGGCCGTGCTTGATGAGCAGCGCGGTGTCGTACAGAACGAGAAACGGCAAAGCGACAACCAGCCATACAACAAGGTTTGGGCGTTTATGCTGGAACAGGTATTCACCAAACAGCACCCCTATTCCTGGGAAACAATCGGTTCAATGGAAGACCTAAACGCAGCGAGTCTTGAGGATGTGCGTGAATGGTTTAGAACCTACTACGGTCCGAATAACGCCGTTATTTCAATTGCCGGAGATGTCGATGCAGCAGATGTGCTGCAAAAAGTTGAAACTTATTTCGGCGACATCCCTCCGGGCCCGCCACTCGCAAAATTTACCGAATGGACTCCGAAGCACCAAATTGATCGCAGGCAGATCATTGAAGACCGCGTTTCTCAACCGCGCCTTTACATGGCTTGGTCAGCGCCGGCTTGGGGCACAGCAGATGCGAGCTATCTCTCTATGGCTGCAGCAATTCTTGGCCAGGGCAAAAATTCGCGCTTGTACAAACGCCTGGTATACGAAGAGCAGATCGCAACTGACGTATCCGTCGACCCAACCTACTGGGAAATCGCAGGTCTGATATATCTGGAAGTGTCGCCTAAGCCTGGTATCTCACTAGCAACACTGGAGAAGGCGGCCCGAGAAGAATTGGCAGAATTTATGAAGTCCGGACCAACCCGGAATGAGCTAGCCCGTATCAAAGCTCAACACCGCGCCGGCTTCTTGAATAGTCTTGAGAACATTGGCGGGCAACCGAGTAAGTCTGCGATGCTCGCTAAAAACATGGTCTACGCTGGCACGCCGGATCACTACAAGTTCACTAACAAGACGATTGCAAACGCAACTGCCAAAAACCTTAAACAGGCCACATCAAACTGGCTTGGTCAGGGCGCCTACATAGCAGAAGTTCACCCCTTCCCGGAACTCGAGGTAGCCACTGAGGCGTACGACCGCACAACACCTCCAGCCATCGGTGAGTTTACAGGCGTCGACTTTCCGTCCTTCGAAAGGAAGACATTGGATAACGGACTCACACTTATCGTAGCCAATCGTCCAGCAGTGCCAATTGTGCGCCTAAGCCTTCAGGTTGATGCCGGCTATGCCGCTGATCAATTTGGCAAGCCCGGCACCGCAGCACTCAGCATGTCGGTACTGGATGAAGGCACCAAGAAAAGGACAGCACTTGAGATAAGCGAAGAGCTCGGCATGCTTGGCGCCAGCCTTGGTGCCGGTGCAGATCTTGATAGTGCTTCTGTCAGTATGTCTGCCTTAAAAGAAAACCTGGATGCGTCACTCGATATCTTCGGTGATGTCATTTTAAATCCGACGTATCCGGAACAAGATGTTGAACGTGTTCGCACTCAATATTTGACGACTATCAAACAGGAAAAGACCAGCCCGACGAGCATGGCATTGCGGGTGCTTCCCCAACTTATCTTTGGTGAAGGTCATGCCTACAACCAACCGCTAACAGGCTCTGGAACCGAGGCTTCGATGAAGGCCATTAGTCAGTCTGACTTAGTCGCCTATCATGACACCTGGTTCCGCCCTAATAACTCAACACTCGTCGTGGTTGGCGATACCACCATGGATGAGATCGCACCGAAGATCGAAAAACTATTCCGCAACTGGGAACCCGCGGAAGTACCGCAGAAGAACATCGCTGCTGTTGCGCCCCAAGCATCATCCAGCATCTACCTGATCGACAAGCCTCAGGCAGAACAGTCCATTATTTTCGCTGCTCGCCTGATTCCTGCCAAGGCAGACTCGGATGATATCGCGCTGGATACCATTAACGATATTTTCGGCGGCCTATCCTCATCTCGCATCAACATGAACCTGCGTGAAGACAAGCATTGGTCTTACGGTGCGAGAAGCCTGATATGGGCAACTCAGGCACAACGTCCGCTAATCATGTACGCGCCGGTACAAACTGACAAAACAATGGAGTCTGTGCAGGAACTGCAAAAGGAGCTGGCAGGAATCATTGGTGACAATCGGGCTACACCAGAAGAGCTCGCTCATACAAAGCAAACCAACACCCTGTCTTTACCGGGGCGCTGGGAAACCGGATCAGCTGTGCTCGCCAGCATTATCGACATTGTCCGCTTCGGGCTTCCTGACGATTACTGGAACAGCTACGCCAATGAAATAAACGCGCTCAGCCTCGATGAGGTTAATGCCGCAGGAGACATCATCATCAAGCCAGAGGAACTGGTGTGGGTGGTTGTCGGCGACCGGGAAGAAATTGAGGAAGGACTCAAATCACTGGGCATGGGTGAAATAATACTGTTGGATGCTGACGGCCAACAGTTGTAGATTTGCCGGCAATGACTCCAGCGAACCAACACTCTTATCGCTGGACCATTGCCGTTGTTGCAGTACTGATCTATTTCTTTACCAACGGCATGGCTATCTTCGTGCCGCAGAATTTATTTCCGCGGCTCATGGAAGATTTTTCAGTAACTGCGGCCGTCATTAGCCGCAGTACTTTCGTCACCTTGTTATTAGGTGCATTTCTTGCACCCTTTGCTGGCGCGCTAATCGATCGATTCGGAGTAATCCGAGTGATCCGTAGCGGATTGGTCGTCATGCTCATCTGTTTTGCCAGCTACCCATTCGTTACCAGCATAGAACAGTTGTATATGGTTCATGCTGGCCTAGCTCTCGGACTGGTCTGTTCGGGCCTCATGCCCAACGTCGTATTGCTAACCAGTTGGTTCAGTAAAGGGCGCGGTGCTGTTATCGGCGTCCTGGCCGCAGGGTCGAGCCTTGCTGGTGCGGTGCTGCCACTGGCCATTGCACCGCTCGTATTAGACCCTGATTACGGTTGGCGCTGGGGGGTCGGATGCCTCGCTATAGCATTTGCCTTGCTCGCTTTTATCCCTGGCTTTTTATTGCTTAAAGAAGCACCCGAGGAAATACGGCTGCAAGTCGAAAACCAGAGCGAACAGGGCGTCGAACTAAAAGTAGCTCTGCGCAGCGTCACGCTATGGGCACTTGCCATAGGCTCCGCCTGTTTATGGTTCAGCATTCAAGCGATGAGCAGTCAGGTCAGTATTTTCTTTGAGCAGGAAGCAGGGCTCTCACCACAGCGGGCCACCTTACTTTTTTCTCTTATTTTCTGGTGCAGTTTTTTTGGAAAATTTCTGTTTGGTGCCGTTAGTGATTTCATGCAGAAACGAAACGTCATGCAGATTGCCAGCTGCATACTTCTGCTCGGCTGCCTATTGCTTTTCAACTATAGTGGTGGAGTTATTACACTCAGCAACAGCGAGCCGAGACTGATCATGTTTGCTGCAGTCTTCGGACTAGGCTTTGGTGGTTGCTTCACAATGATCCAATTGGTCGCAGTAGAGAGCTTTGGCCAAAAATCGCTGGGTAAAATTCTCGGTATTATCGTATTCGTCGATTCGACCGGTGCTGCTTTAGGCACCATACTGGTTGGGCAGCTGCGCACATCAACTGGAGACTACGTCGTACCTTTCATGATGGTTACCGCGGTCGCGGTCGTTGCGATTATCGCCGTAAGTCTGATTCGCCCGCTTACCAAGTCGGCGGAACAAGTCGGCTAACACTACAGTGAGGTCGGTCATTAGCAATGATTGAGGTCAAACAACTAAGCAAAAATTACGGCAGTGTTCTGGCCGTAAACTCACTGTCGTTTACTGTCAGGCCCGGCGAAGTATTGGGCTTTCTGGGCCCGAATGGCGCGGGCAAAACTACTACCATGCGCATGCTCTCCGGGTTTATAACGCCCACGGCTGGCGATGCCTGCATTTATGGGGACTCGGTTTGCGACAACCCCTTGGCAGCAAAACAACATATCGGCTACCTCCCCGAGGGCGCGCCTGCATACGATGAAATGACGCCGTCAGGCTTCCTGAGTTTCATCGCTGACATTCGCGGCTTGCAGCGCGATGCAAAGCAAAAAGCGATAGCGTCTGTTGTTGCCCAACTGCAGTTACATGATGTCCTCGCACAACCCATCGAAACACTTTCAAAAGGTTTTAAACGTCGTCTTGGCCTCGCACAAGCACTCCTACATGATCCTAAAATATTGATTCTCGATGAACCGACCGATGGTTTAGACCCCAATCAGAAACACGAAGTCAGACAACTGATTAATGCAATATCAAAAGATAAAATCATTATTGTCTCGACGCACATACTCGAAGAAGTAGAAACGGTATGTTCACGCGCAATCATTATCGCCAACGGCAAAATTCAAGTTGATGATACGCCTCAGGCGTTAGCGGCACGCTCCCGTTTTCACAACGCGGTAACACTTACGTTCGCATCTGAGCAAACCGGCGATAGCTTGCAGGCCATCGAAAGAGTACTCACTGATTTACCGCAGGTTGCCGACGTAGAAACCAACCAAACCCTGCGACGGTTAACTGTATTTCCAAACGCCGGCAAAAATATTATCGAGACTGTTAATCAACTATCAACCCAGCATTGCTGGGAACCCCAGCAGGTACATGTAGAACGCGGAAGACTCGACGATGTATTTCGTGAGGTAACGCGGTCATGAGTCCGGTACGCATCATCGCCAAACGTGAACTTAGCAGCTATTTCGCTACGCCAACCGCTTACGTTTTTATTGTTATCTTTTTGATATTAAACGGCATTTTGACATTTTATCCGGGTGGATTCTACGAGCGGGAGCAGGCCGACCTGGCGCCATTTTTTGGCTTTCACCCGTGGCTATATCTTCTATTGGTACCTGCGATATCCATGCGTATATGGTCAGAAGAACGCAAGACCGGAAGCATCGAACTACTCATGACACTGCCCGTTACCCTCTGGCAGGCAGTGCTAGGAAAGTTTGTCGCCGCATGGGCGTTCATCTCGCTCGCAGTAGCGCTGACATTCCCAATATGGCTAACCGTAAACTATCTGGGCACGCCCGATAACGGTGCCATAGTCACCGCTTATTTGGCCAGCGTTCTGATGGCCGGTGGATTTCTTGCGATTGGTTGCTGCATCTCAGCTGCGAACCGCAATCAGGTTGTCGCCTTTATCATTACTATCGTCATCTGTCTCATCATGCTGCTTGCAGGCGCACCTATGGTTCTGGATTTCTTTAGTGTGTGGGCTCCGGACTTACTCGTTAATGCCATAGCAAACTTGAGCCTTCTGACCCACTTCATGAATCTGAGCAAAGGTGTCATTGAGCTATCAGATCTTAGCTATTTCTTACTGGTAATAATCTGCTGGCTCTATGCCACAACTATTGTGCTTGATCTGAAGAAGGCGGATTAGTGAAACAGGATAATCACGCTCAAACCCGAAAACTGACCGATCGTAGCGGTTTGGTAACGCTTGCCCTGATCTTCATCGTGAGCGTATCTCTCAGCAGCACTCTGCTAAAGGGGTTCCGTATAGACCTGACTGAAAATCAGCTATACACGCTGTCAGAGGGCACCATCAACATCCTTGGCTCACTAGAAGAGCCAATCAGCCTCCGCTTGTTCTATTCGGCCACAGCGGCCGGCGATGACCAGCTTTTACGTGGCTACGCAGCACGTGTAGAAGAGATGTTACGCGAGTTCGAGAGACGCGCTAACGGCAACATCCGCCTGCAGCTTATTGACCCCATGGCATTCTCCGAAGCAGAAGATGCTGCGCAGGCTCAGGGGCTCGGTTCAATCTACCTCAGCGGTCCTGATCCTGTGTACTTCGGTCTTGCCGGCAGTAATGCGACAGATGGCGAAGCGGTCATCAGCTTTCTCGACTTATCACGAGAGACTTTTCTAGAATACGATCTTGCACAATTGGTCTACGGCTTAAGCAGAGAGGAAAAACCATTAGTGGGCCTGCTGAGTTCTTTGCCAGTCCGCGGCGCTTATGACCCAGCTATCGGACAGCCAAATCCACCGTGGGCTGTTATCAGTCAAATTGAAACACTATTTGAAATTCGTGAACTGACGACAGATACCATAGGTGATGAGTTAAATCTCGATACCGAAATAAGCACGCTCGTTCTGATACACCCTAAAAACCTGAGTGATGCCGCTCAATACGCGATCGAACAAT
>CBDTTT010000055.1:0-7982 GCA_965363345.1 uncultured Chromatiales bacterium | reverse complement strand
CCCCACAGGGCTTGTTACGGAAACAGCTCTCAAGATGGTCGTTCACCAGACCCGTTGCCTGCATGTGTGCGTACAGAATCACACTGCCGACAAACTTAAACCCACGCTTTTTCATATCTTTGCTCAGCGCATCTGATACGACGCTGGTTGCCGGCACCTGCTCTTGCTCAGTCCAAACGTTTTGCACCGGAACGCCATCGACAAAGCCCCAGATGTAATCTGAAAACGAGCCAAACTCTTCCTGCACAGCAATAAAGCTTTGCGCATTCGTAACGGCAGATTTAATTTTGAGTGTATTGCGAATAATGCTGCTGTCCTCTTTAAGGCGCAGCAATCGCTTGTCAGTAAATCGAGCAACCTTCTCGACATCGAAGTTAGCAAACGCTTTTTTGTAACCTTCACGACGATGCAAAACCGTCGCCCAACTCAAACCGGCCTGTGCACCTTCAAGCAACAAGAATTCAAACTGCGTTTTGTCATCAAGTGCGGGCACGCCCCATTCGGTATCGTGATAAGTCATGTAAGCTTCGCTAACACCCTCACTCCAAGGGCAGCGCATCTGCGTTTTACTCATTTTCTCAGCCCTATAATAGAGATATCCGGTTACCGGAAAAAACCAACACTGCAATTACACCGGCTTTAGGGTAAAAATACTATCTGTAAAACACGGCTTTTCATCAGGAAACAATATGTCCGCCATAGATCGCTATGCCGTAATTGGCCATCCGATTGCCCATAGCAAGTCGCCCGTAATCCACAAATTGTTTGCGGAGCAAACCGGGCAGAGCATGAGCTATGACGCCATTGATATCGCGCCTGCAGATCTCGCGACTACGCTCAAAGCCTTTTTTAGCGAGGGCGGCTTCGGGCTGAACGTTACCGTACCGCATAAAGAACAAATCCCCGCGCTTGTCGACCAGCTAAGCAGCAGGGCAGAGTTGGCGGGTGCGGTAAACACCATTGCAAAGCTACCAAGCGGCGAGCTACTGGGCGACAACACCGATGGCGAAGGTCTTCTCACCGACATGGTGTCCAATCTAAATGCCGACCTCGAAGACTCACGTATTTTAATTTTAGGCGCCGGGGGAGCAACCCGTGGCATTGTGCCGGCATTACTTGCTGCAAAACCCCGGCTGCTTAAAATCAGCAATCGCACAGTTGAAAAAGCCGAATTCCTGGCACAGCATTTCGCGGAATATGGCAACGTGTTTGGCTGTGGCTATAGCGATATCGACAACAAGGCCTACGATGTCATTATTCACGCCACCTCAGCCGGGCTTAGCGGTGAACTGCCACCCATACCTGAAGGTGTCATCGGCGCCTATAGCTTTTGCTACGACCTTTCCTACGCAGAAGATGACACCATATTCGTTGCTAAAGCCAAAGAACTGGGCTCTGAAACCGCCTTTGATGGGCTCGGCATGTTAGTAGAGCAGGCCGCCGCCGCATTTGAGCTGTGGCGTGGCATTCGGCCTGAAACAGCCGCTATCATTGAATCTCTGCGTAACGCCTAAAACTCAACAGCCCCTCAACGCATCGTAACCAATTCTTCCGCCCCGGTTGGATGGATGGCCATCGTGTCATCGAAGTCGCGCTTGGTCGCGCCCATACGAATGGCCACGGCGAAACCTTGCAACATCTCATCCGAGCCTTCGCCGAACAGATGACAGCCAACAATTTTTTCGTCTTCACCCGTCACAATCAGTTTCATCTCAGCAAACTGCTTATCTGTTGAGAGCGCGTAGAACATGGGAGTAAACCGGGAGCGATAGACCTTTACCGCATCACCGTATTCAGCGCGCGCTTCAGCCTCCGTTAAACCCAACGTGCCACAAGGCGGATGAGTAAATATCACTGTGGGTATAGTGTGATACTCAAGATGTCGGTCCGTCATGCCGTTAAACAATCGATCGGATAAACGTCGGCCGGCCGCAATCGCGACCGGTGTTAACTGCGCTCTACCGGTAACATCACCTACGGCAAAAACGTTCTCTGCGTTGGTCTGCTGATAGTCATCCACCGGAATGAAGTTGCGAACATCGGTTTCGATATCGGTGTTGGCAAGCCCAAGGCCACTAATATTAGGCTCTCTGCCCACTGCCCAAAGCACGCTATCGAAGCCTCCAAAAGACTCTCCGCCTTCAACATTGAGTTGCAAGGCATCTGCAGACTGCTCCAATGATTCCGGTACACACTGAAAGTGCATCGTGATACCACTGCTTTGCAAAGACTCAATGACGGCTTTCTGCAGCATCTCATCGAATGAGCGCAACACGCTGTCTTTACGCATAAACATGTCTACCTCGGAACCCAGCCCACGCAGCACACCGGCGAGTTCAACAGCAATGTAGCCACTGCCGATAATGGCAACCTTGTTCGGGCGCTCTTCAAGCGCAAAGAAGCCATCAGAATCGATACCTAAAGAGGCTCCGGGGATATCCGGTCGTGAAGGACGACCACCCACGGCTAACAGAAACTTATCTGCCGTCAAAACCCGGTCACCAACCGTTACCTCGCGATTTGCGGTAAATTCGGCCCAACCATCAATATGCTCAACACTCTTATTATTAAGATTGCGGGCATAGATGCCGTTGAGGCGCTCGATATAGGCGTCACGGCGGGATTTAAAGCCGGCCCAGTCATGGCCTTTCACCTCAACATCAAAGCCATAGCCATCGGCATAGTGCAGATGGTGTGCTATCGCCGCGGCAGTCCACATCACCTTCTTCGGCACACAGCCCACGTTGACGCAGGTGCCGCCTAAACGACCACCTTCGATAACCGCCACCTTCGCACCGTATTCAGCTGCACGCTGAGCTGCAGCTAGTCCGCCGCTGCCACCCCCAATCACCAGAAAATCGTATTTGTCTGTCATAATCTGTTGCTCAATAGAAATCTTATTCTGCAAATAGTACGCGAGCATTAACCCCACGTCCTGCCCCGAAAAAGCGACAGGTAAAATCAGTCCCTTGTGATAGCATCTATCGCTTCCGGAAATTACATAGATACTTCATGAATAATCCATCACTAGACACTTTCGAACTGCCATCGTTCAGCTCCATCAAACCTGAAGAGATCGCTCCAGCAGTCAATAAAGTTATCGATCAAAATCGTAGCGAGCTTAATCAATTACTCGATACGCAATTAGCAAATGCCAGACAACCCGATTTCGGTGAAAGCATAGCCGTGCTCGAAGAGATTGGCGACAGAATTCATAAAGTATGGAGTCCGGTCAGCCATCTGCATGGTGTATTAAATTCTCCCGAACTACGCGAAGCGTATAACGCCTGCTTGCCTGTTTTGTCCCGCTATCAATCCGAGCTGTCGCAGGATAAGAGGCTCTTCACTCTCTACCAGCAGTTGGCAGACAAGCTTGCGAGCGCACCTGAATCGCCCGAAAAAAGCCTGCTTCGGCATGCGCTGCTTGAATTTCACCTTGGCGGTATCGATCTACCAGACGACAAGCAAGCCCGCCTTCGCGAAATACATGAAGCGATGACACAACTGCAAGCGGCCTTCGAACAGAACCTGCTTGATTCGATGGCTGCGTGGCAATATCACACTAGCGATGCGTCAGACTTGAAAGGACTGCCTGCATCAACTATGGAGGCAGCCAGACAAGCGGCGGTCGCTGAAGACAAGGAAGGCTGGCTGCTCAGCCTCGATCAACCCAACTACATGGCTGTAATGACCTACGCTCAAGACCCGGCGCTACGGGAGCGTTTCTATAAGGGCTGGTGCACACGGGCATCAGACCAGGGCGCGTTAGGTGACAAATTTGATAACACCGAGAACATGGAGCAAATCCTGCGTCTTCGTCAAGAGGTAGCTAAGCTCGTAGGCTATTCAAACTATGCTGAATATGCATTGGCAACTCGCATGGCAAGTTCTGTAGCCGAGGTCAGCGGCTTTCTGCATGAATTGGCGGAAGTGTCGGCTCCCGCAGCAAAACGCGAACTCGCAGAGCTTGAATCCTATGCGGGCAGCTCTCTGAACCCCTGGGATATGGCGTATTACTCAGAGCAGCTCCGACTGGAACGGTTTTCGATTTCAGATGAAGAGTTGCGCCCATACTTCCCATTAAATACAGTCCTGAAAGGCTTTTTTGGCCTAATAGAAAAGCTGTATGGCCTGACTCTGCAGGCCGAAGACAATATCGATGTCTGGCACAAAGATGCGGGCTTCTATTCGCTTAGAAATGGCGACGGCACGCTGCTCGGTGGAGTCTTTGTAGACCTCTATGCAAGACGCAATAAACGGGCCGGTGCCTGGATGGATGAATGCCAGGTCCGCAAACAGCTTAATGGCAGTCTGCAAAGCCCGATTGCACATCTCGTGTGTAACTTTGCCGCACCACTGAATGGTGACCCCGCTTTACTTACTCATGATGACGTCGTCACGCTATTTCATGAGTTCGGCCATACGCTGCATCACCTGTTAACCACTATCGACTATCCGAGCATCTCCGGAATAAACGGAGTGCCATGGGATGCCGTCGAGTTGCCCAGTCAGTTTATGGAAAACTTTGCATGGAACCCGGATGTCGTACGAAGCATTTCCGGTCATTACCAAACCGGCGAAACGCTGCCTGATGAACTGCTAAAGAAGCTTGAGGCATCGCGGGTATTTCAATCCGGAATGCAGATGGCAAGGCAGCTGGAATTCAGCCTGTTCGACTGGTATCTCCATTCTGAATTTGATCCGGAATGCACTGATGCTGCGACGCGCGCCATGCAGAAAGCGAGAAGTGAAGTTGCCGTATACAAATTACCTGAATACAACCGAATGGCGCATGGCTTTGCTCACGTCTACTCGGGTGGCTATGGCGCCGGTTACTACAGCTACAAATGGGCTGAGGTATTGGCCGCCGATGCTTTCTCTGCCTTTGAAGAGCAGGGGCTCCACAATCCCGATCTGGCCGCCAAGTTTCGCCATGACATTCTTGAAATCGGTGGCAGCAAAGATATTGCTGAAGCGTTCGAAACCTTCCGTGGCAGGCCCCCGTCTAATCATGCGCTGCTCGTCCAGTCGGGCATTGAATCCAGCAACCAAAATCCTTAACCACCGGTGGCGGCACAAAAAGATGCTTACCACCATGCCCGGGAGCAACTCTCTTGAAAGTAGCAAGCTGGAACGTTAACTCTATTCGTGTTCGTTTAGAGCATGTCCTCGAGTGGCTGAATGATGCGCAACCGGATGTCCTAGGGCTGCAGGAACTCAAGTTACCTACAGATGATTTTGCCGTCGCAGCATTTGCAGAGGCTGGCTACACAAGCTTGGTTAACGGGCAAAAAACCTACAACGGGGTAGCGCTGCTCGCGCGCACCGAGGGCGCTGACCCAATAATGGATATCCCGGGGTTTGAGGATCCGCAGAGACGTGTGCTTGCGGCCACCTATGGTGACACCCGCATCATCAATCTATATGTCCCCAACGGTCAGTCTCTCGACTCAGATAAGTACGAATACAAGCTAAGCTGGCTAGAAGCATTGCACAGTTGGGTAAAGCAGGAAATCAGTCAGCACGAGAAAATCTGTGTGTTTGGTGACTTTAATATTGCACCCGAAGACGCGGATGTGCATGACCCGAAGTCATGGGAAGGCAAGATATTATGTAGTGACAAAGAGCGGGCGGCACTCAACGGTCTGCTCGATCTCGGCCTGCAGGATAGCTTTCGTTTATTTGAACATCCGCCGATGAGTTTTAGCTGGTGGGACTACCGTATGGCGGGCTTCAGACGCAACAGGGGCCTACGGATTGACCTCATTCTGGCCTCAGCAGCAGTCGCAACAAAAGCAACCGCCGCCGGCATCGATAAAGAACCCAGAGCCCTCGAGCGCCCATCAGATCATGCCCCCGTATGGCTCGATTTTGAATAAGACATAATCTGGCGCTTGCACGCACGTAGCCTCTTTCAACAGACCTGAACTCTAGACTAGTCTAGGCTAGACCAGAGTCGAGCACTTACGACACTTCAGATATATGGCATTGGACGAATACACATTTCTACCAAATTCACTTTTTAATCCTCAGGATAGAAAAGCGAATTTCGATGTGTGCAATGAGGTTGATGTAAGCAGTCCGACAGCCGTGCGTCATGCGGTACAGAAACTATTTGAAGCGACCTGGCCGGACGCAAGCTTTGATCAAGTCTGGTTAGCGTTTTACGATTTCGAGCGTCTCTTCAATGGTTTAGTAACCGGGTATGAAGGTTGCGACACGGTCTATCACGACATTCAACATAGCCTGGATATGAGCTTGTGCGTGGCGCGCTTACTCGCGGCTCACGATCAACAAGCCGAGCGCAATAACCGACTAGGGCCTAAGCGGGCAACTATCGGGATGATCATTGCTCTGTTTCACGATTCCGGCTATCTGCGCTCCACGGAAGATAAAAATATTGCGAATGGCGCTGAATATACCCTTTGGCATATCGCGCGCAGTGCCAATTTTTTACGCAGTTACCTTCCCACTATCGGTATGGGCGAAGCGGTAAACATTGCCGGCGAGCTGGTGCACTTTACCGGCTACGAGAAAAATCTGAATGACATTTCTCTGGACGATCCCAAAGACTATCTTCTGGGCCATATGATTGGCACTGCAGACTTGCTAGTACAAATGGCCGACCGCTGTTACCTCGAAAAATGCAGAGATCACCTCTATCTCGAGTTTGTATTAGCGGGTATCGCTATTGCAGATGATGAACAGGGTTTGAAAAGGGTCCACTACCAATCCGGTGAGGATCTGCTGCGACAAACGCCTGATTTTTATCGGAATCTCGTATTAGGCCGACTGGACAACTCGTTCGGGCGGGTCTATCAGTATCTTGAGCTGATGTATGACGGCCGCAATCCTTATATGGAATGCATTGAACGCAGCATTGGCTATCTTGAAGAGCTTATTGCCAATGGGCAATGGGGTAAATTGCGGCGAAAAGCTCCTTGCACAACTGTTCTGCCAGAGCCCGTAGCTAGCAGTAATGCACTGGTGAATGATTACCTTCACAAGCTCAGGAGCAGCGGGGAAGAGCTTCTGCTCAGCTAAGCTATCAAGACAAACACCAAAATACAGATATAAAAAAAGGGCGCCGTATAAACAGCGCCCTTTTTATAAATCATAAATAACATCAGGTCAGAAATCGCCTATCCGTGCCTTCACAACCATATCGATGACTTTGGAGCGAGCTTCTTTCTCGAGCTCCTCGATCTGCTCCTTAATAACCTTGTCCTGATAAGACGTAGACATGTATTTAGTCGACACCAAATCACGCATGGAGTCCTCTACCTGATCAAGCAAATAACCACATTCGGAGCCAGCGCCTTCAGCCAGAATTGTTGCTGAGTCAGTGGCTTCAGCATACTTAGTCGCATACGCTTTCATACAATTGAGGTAATTGTCCGAATTCTCCTGAATTGCGGCCTCTAGTGCCGGAGCATTTTTATCGGCATTCATTTGTGCGCAGCCACTCATGAAAGCTATAACGCTCAGTGCCACAACTATAGAAAATTTGTTCATCAAAAACCCCTGATTCGTATACCGGGCAAAGCCCCTAAAGAACCGAATTTAGCTACCGGTAATCTGTTGGCTATTCTAATGCCTTTAATGGCAACAAACGAGCACATTAGCTATCTGTAGCCGTCAACAATTGAGCTGCGCCTGCAATAAGGCCCGCAGTACCCTTGTCTTCAACTGCATGGCATGCCACCTCATCCCAGCCGCCACTCGGAATAGCGACATTCTGACGTAACTGTCCCTGCTTACCGTCCCAAATCAACTGATAATCTTTACCCTGCTCCGACATCCGAACCAACCAGCTGCCGTAATTACCCTGCGCGGCCAGAAATCCATCAACCTTATAACCAGCGGCTTCGCAAACCTTGCTCAGCTCTGCTGCCAATGCTTCGTCTTTCTCGGGGTTAGGCGCTTGTTTTTTTTGACCGGGCTGTTTCCCGATCCACATTATGGGTTTCTCAGACATGCCG
>CBDTTT010000054.1:0-8016 GCA_965363345.1 uncultured Chromatiales bacterium | reverse complement strand
AAACCTAAGGCCCGCCAAATACGCGCCGACATAATAATCATCTCTGCATCGATATCAGGGCCTTCAAAGCCCAGCGCTTCAGCACCAAACTGATGGAACTGACGATAACGACCTTTCTGTGGTTTTTCGTAGCGAAACATCGGGCCGGTGTACCAGACCTTTTGTCGCTGGTTGTGCAACAGGCCATTGCTAATACCTGCACGAACCACGCTGGCCGTCCCTTCCGGACGCAAAGTCAGGCTTTCGCCATTGCGGTCTTCGAAGGTATACATTTCTTTTTCGACAATATCGGTAACCTCACCGATAGACCGCTTGAACAGCTCCGTTCGCTCAACCAATGGCAGTCTCAATTCCTGATAGCCATAAGCCTGCATCGTCTGCTTTAACAGCGACTCAATCGCCTGCCATGCCGGTGTCTCAGCGGGCAATACATCACTCATCCCCCGAACCGACTGCAAAATCTCACTCATTGTCTGATTTCTTCTATTTGCGCCTGAGTTAATTCAAACCGGGCGGTATTGCGACGTACAGAGCTCGCAGGAAGGGAATAGACAACTCCGTCGACCTTCATCGATACAGATTCGGCATTACCCAACACAAAGCTGAACGGCGGCTGACCCACTATTTCTAGCCGCGAACCACCCGCCTTCTCGCCATACAACTTACGACTTGAAGCGTCGGAAACATCAACCCAGGAGTTATCTGCAAAATCAAATTCAATACGTACCAAGCTGGGATCAGCCAGCTCCTGAGATGAATCGGCCTCGACGCTTATCGCAGCCGGCTGATCTCGATCGGCATTTTTGGGCTCAAGCTGAACCTCCGCCTCACCAATAACCAGTGGCGCCATTTCCGCAGATGTCTCCGCCGGTACCTGAACCGCAGCTGACTCCATAGCATCTGAATCAGGCATGTCGCCATCATTCGCCGCAACGAAAAATAACACTATCGCCACAATAGCCAACAGCAAAAGAAATATCAGTCCCCACTGTGCCAAATTCGCAGGTTTGACTTTTTCCTGCTTTGGAGTGGGAACCTGCCACTCGCTGCTCGACGGATCAATCAATTCATAGAGTGCGACGAGTTCGTTCTCAGGCAAACCAAGCAACTTTTCATAAGCTCTCAGGTGCCCCTTAATAAAAACCGGTGCTCCCAAAGCAGAAAAATCGGCATATTCCATAGCCACAATAACGTGCACTTCGAGTCGCAATTCTTCAGCTGCATCAGCGTGCGACAGTGAAGTCACATCGCGTGCCCGACTAATAACTTCGCGAAACCGGACAACATACTGTTCTGTCTGGTCTGATTCCGGCGCCTCTGCCTGAGTGTCCTGCGTCATATCAATTGATACCACTCTGATCTATTGCCAATGCTTCCTCCGAACGGGGGTACATTCTAAGCAACTGACTCCGGTATTCGCCCGACTTCGCGATATTGCCTAACTGAGCTTCGGTGCGTGCCAGCAAGAACAGCATCGTCGGCGATGGCTCGACAATTTGATAGGCCCTCTCCAGAAATATGCGTGCTTGCAAATACTGCCGCTGACGATAAGCAAGATCTGCCATCTGGATCATCAACTGAGCATTCTCCGGATCTTGAGATAACGCAGTACGCAAATAGTCTTCAGCTTTTTCCGGCTGAGTCGTCATCGCACAGCGGGCTCCATTTGAGTACAACATGTTGCGGTTTTCATTCAGAGGAACGCGAATTGCCTTATCAAAGTACTCAAGCGCCCTATCTACCTCACCCCTTTCAAAGCAAAGGAAGCCGGCATAATCATTCAGCGTATCGGGATCACTGGATGCCAGCTTAACCGATCTCAGATACTTCTCATCTGCTTCATCAAGGTCACCCATCGACTGATAGACCAAGCCCAACATGCGATACGCCGCCGCCAGGTTCGGATCCTGAACGATAGCCTTCTCGAGCTTATCGCGCGAAGCATCAATATTGCCCTGACGATAATAGTTCACACCAAGCTGCAAATTGATCTGCGCCGCCTCTTTATCGTTGGCCTCCGGAGCGGGATCTTTACCCACTTCCTTAGTGACACAACCCACAACAGATAACACTGCCAGAATCAGAACCAAACGTCGCATCATGCCTGTCTCACCGATTTCATAAGTTTTTGCCCCAAAGGCACCCTTACTTTGTTGTCTAAGCGTCCGGCCAATTGACCACACGCCGCATCAATATCATCGCCACGCGGACGGCGCGTGACCGTCATAACTTTATTGTCCAGCAAGATCTGCCGGAATGCATCAATCTTCGCCTGAGTTGAGCGAGCGTAAATAATACCCTCAACCGGGTTATAAGGAATAAGGTTTACTTTTGCCGGCTTGCCTTTCAACAAACGGGCTAAAGCCCGTGCATCTGCAACAGAATCATTCACGCCTTTAAGCATGATGTACTCAAAGGTAATCGATTTTAAGTTTGTCGCTTCAGCATAATCCCAGCACGACTCAAGTAGCTCCGCAATTGGATGACGCCGGTTAATCGGGACCAACTCATCTCGCAATTCATCATTACTGGCGTGCAATGAGATCGCCAACGCCACATTGGTGCCTTCAGCCAGCTTATAGATATGCGGCACCAGCCCCGAGGTACTCACCGTTACGCGGCGACGCGAAATAGCAAAGCCCAAATCATCGGTTAACAGGTCACAGGCGGGCACTAGCTCACGGAAATTGGCAAGCGGCTCGCCCATGCCCATAAAGACAACATTGGTAATCCGGCTACCATCACCCTGCTCATCAAGGCATTGTTGCGCCACCAGCACCTGACCAATGATTTCTGCGGCGGACAGGTTGCGGTTAAACCCCTGCCGACCCGTTGCACAAAACGGGCAATCCATTGCACAGCCAACCTGCGATGAGACACATAAAGTACCGCGACTAGCCTCGGGAATAAAAACCGTTTCTATGTCCTGACCGCCACCGACGTTGATAAGCCACTTGATGGTGCCATCTTTCGCATGCTGCACACGGGTAACGTCGGGCAAATCAAAGCAGGCTTGCTCGGCCAACTTGTCGCGCAAGGCCTGACTCAGGTCCGTCATAGCCTCGGGATCAAGCACCCTATCCCGATAAATCCAGCGCATAAGCTGCCTGGCCCGATAAGGTTTTTCATTTAACTCTGCTAAAAAACGCTCAAGCTCCCGACGCGGCAAACCTAGCAGATTAACGGGACTGGCTGACATCAGAATAGTTACTCAGGCGATAAAAAAGCCCGATCGCCACTGGCGACCGGGCTATAAGGCCTAACGGGTTCTCGGGCAAACGCCGTCTGAACCGAAGAAAAACTCAATTTCCTGTGCTGCAGTTTCAGCCGCATCAGAACCATGACCAATGTTTTCTTCAATGCTGTCTGCAAAATCAGCACGAATAGTACCGGCATCTGCATCAGCAGGATTGGTCGCACCCAGCAACTGACGGTGCAGCGCAACTGCGCTCTCACCTTCAAGTGCAGATACAACAACAGGACCTGAAGTCATGTAAGACACCAGGTCGTTAAAGAAAGGACGCTCGCTATGAACAGCATAAAAACCTTCAGCCTGTTCTTTACTCAAGTGGATCATCTTCGCACCAACAATCTGCAAACCTGCTTTTTCAAAACGACCGTAAATTTCGCCGATAAGATTTTTCTGGACACCATCAGGCTTGATGATTGATAGGGTTCTTTCAGTAGACATGCTTTTTTACCTTGAAAACAAATTATAAAAACGACTGCATTAACAGCCGGAACTAAACACTAAAACTTTCACCACAACCGCACTCGCCCGAGGATTTCGGGTTGCGGAACTTAAAGGCTTCATTGAGCCCTTCCTTCACAAAATCGATTTCGGTACCGTCGATTAAATCCAAAGCGGCTTTATCGACAATGACAGAGACTCCGGCCTCATCAAATACAGAGTCTTCGGCGTCTACGGTATCGGCATAGTTCACAACGTAAGCAAAGCCCGAACAGCCTGTCTTGGTAATACCCACCCGCAGGCCGATGCCACTGCCACGTTCGGTGAGGCAGTTGCGCACGCGCTCTGCGGCACTCTCAGTTAAAGTAATTGCCATGATCTCAATACTCTCTATGGTTCTAAAGTTATATAACTGAAGGACATGCCTGGCCGGAAGATAGTTCCTGCTGACTGCGCCGGGCAGCCCTTTCAGGAACTGCTATTGCGACACGCCACTAAGGCATCCTGCAGGGTGAGTATTTTACCCGCTTTTTCGGTCGGTATCTGCAAAGAACGCATTAAATCTGCCGTATCCAGCGTATCGATATCACTTAGAGGCCGGCCTTCAAAATGGTCAGCAACAAAGGCACAAGCTGCCAGCAGATGCGGGCAGCCCCAAGCCTGAAACAGCACACGACTAATAAGGCCTTCGTTACACCCCACTGCAAACCCAACCCAGCAGCCCTTTGTGGCATCACCCGCCACGCCCACAGACATTCCTTCGAGCATTGATGTGTCATCCACTAATCTTGACTTATCTTTAATTAAATCATATATTTGCTTGCTATACTGCATGTTGATTCATCTCATCAATATGAGCTGCATAGCCGCGTAAATCAATGACGGCATCACGAAATATCACGGCTGCCCGATCCACTTCAGCCTCAGTGGTAAAACGCCCAAGGCTAAAACGCACGGTACTCTGAGCCAACTGATCATCCCTCCCCAATGCCCTAAGCACATAGGAGGCATCGTCACTGGCTGTGTTGCAAGCCGAGCCACTAGCGATAGCCAATTCGCGCAACGCGTAGACCAGGCTCTCTCCTTCGACTCCGGCAACACTCACGCTAAGCAGACCGCAAACCAAATCGGCAGCTGCGCAATTCCGGATCAGTCCTGGGACATCAGCGATGGCTGCCCACAAGCGGTCTCGCAATGCGGCGATCGCGGCGGGCTCTGTTGGCAGCAACTCATGGGCCAGCTCGCAAGCCCTGCCCATACCCACTATCTGGTGCGTTGCTAACGTACCCGGGCGCAAACCACGCTCCTGACCACCGCCGAACATCAAAGGCTCAAGACGATTAACCCGCGACCGATTCAGGTACAGCGCACCCACACCCTTGGGACCGTATATTTTGTGCGCACTAAGCGACAAAAGATCTATCTTCTGAGATTGGACATCCAACGACAAACGACCCGCACTTTGCACAGCATCTACATGAAACAAAATATCGCGGTCATGACACAGCTGTCCCACCTTCGCGATATCCTGCGCCACGCCTGTCTCATTATTCACATGCATCAATGAGACCAGAATCGTGTCATCACGCAATGCAGTCTGAACCTGCTCTGCAGAAATACGACCTTCACGATCCGGATGCAGAAAGGTGACATCAAAGCCTTCGGTTTTTAATTGCCGACAAGCTTCGAGCACAGCACTGTGCTCGGTAATTGAGGTGACGATGTGCTTACCCTGCATTTCGCCGCGGAAGCGGGCTACACCGAGAATGGCCAGATTGTCTGATTCAGTCGCGCCGGACGTCCAGATCACTCCATCAGAATCACCACCGATTAATGTAGCAACCTGCTCTCTGGCGCGATCAATTAGCTGCCGGGCCTTACTGCCGTAGTCATGAAGATCAGCAGCGGCATTGCCATAACTGTTGTCGGCCAACAAACACTCGCACATAAGCTCTGCCACCCGTCGGTCAACGGGTGTTGATGCTGCATTATCGAGATAGATCTGCTTAGACATCGCGCCTGACAGGACTAGGCCTGACCTTCTTCGTCACTGCCGCCTTTGCCCGGCTCAACCGAAGATAAAATACCGCGCATAATGTTCACCTCGTTCTCGTCAAGTTGCGCCCGGTTATAAAGGCGGCGCAGACGGCGCATCAGGTTACGGGGGTTATTAGGATCCAGAAACCCACTGTTCACGATCACCTTTTCCAGGTGCTCATAGAACAACTCAACTTCATCAGAAGATGCATTTGGCGACTCCGGCTCGGGGCGCACATCAGTTATATCTTCCGCAACCCGGCACTCGTAAGAGAGAACCTGAACAGCAGCGGCGAGATTTAGCGACGTATATTCGGAGTTCGTCGGGATATAAACCAACGCATTACACAAGTTAAGCTCTTCGTTAGTGAGCCCGGCCTTCTCGTTACCAAAAACGATGGCGACAGGCTTATCCCGACTGGCATGCACCGCCTCCACACCACACTCTCGAGGAGAGTACTCGGGCCAGTTCAAACGCCTACGGCGAGCGCTAGCTCCAACCACCATGCCGCAGCCAGCAACAGCCTCAGCCAATGTGTCAGTAACACGGGCATTCAACAGCACTTCACGTGCATGTGCTGACCTAGCCCGGGATTCGGGATGTGGATGCTCTTTTTCGGGGTTAACCAGCACCAGATCGGTATAGCCCATAACCTTAATCGCGCGCGCGGCGGCGCCGATATTTCCGGGATGGGAAGGCTCAAAAAGAACAAATCTGATGGGCGAAGCGGGTCGTTCAGTCATAGGTAACCTGTAAATTCTTCACTGCATGGGGCTCTGCTTTGCTATTCTACCCGCCCCCAAGCTCTGAATGCGGTTTGTTTACCCAAAAATTTTATGCAAGCTCTACTAAATACAGCCATTGAAGCGGCGCGCAAAGCCGGCGACATCATCATTCGCGGGTCCAGTCAAATCGACCGGATCAAGGTGGAAAGCAAAGCGCGTAATGAATTTGTAACTCAGATCGATCAGGCTGCTGAAGCTGCGATCATCGAACTGGTGCAACAACGCTACCCGGATCATGCCTTTCTAGGCGAAGAATCAGGAATGAGCGGCAAAGAAGGCGCCGATCATCTCTGGATCATCGACCCACTCGATGGCACAACCAATTTCATCCATGGGTTTCCCCAGTACTGCGTATCTATCGGCCTTAAAATTAAAGGCCGGCTTGCAATTGGTGTCGTTTACGACCCGAATAGACAAGAGCTGTTTACTGCATCACGTGGCAGCGGCGCAACTCTCGACGGTCGTCGCATCCGCGTTAGTGGCCGACGCGATCTAGATGGCGCGCTCATCGGCACCGACTTCCCGTACAGAAGCAATGATGAATGGCTCGAAACCAATTTGAATATTTATCGGGATGTGATGACAAAAGCTGCCGGTGTCCGTCGACCTGGCTCGGCTGCACTCGATCTTTGCTATCTGGCCGCGGGCCGTCTGGATGCACTTTGGATGTTTGGCTTAAAGCCCTGGGATATCGCAGCCGGCGTGCTTATTCTGCGTGAGTCCGGCGGCATAGTAAGCTCGATTAGTGACGATGGCGATTACATGGAGAGCGGCAACCTGCTTGCCGGCTCACCAAAAGTTCACAGCGAACTCAAATCGCTGATAGACAAACATTTGTAAAGCCTGCAGCACCAGAAACAAAAAAGAGAAATAAAAAAGCCGACCCTAGGGTCGGCTTTTTTGTGCCCTAAGAATAGAGACAAGTATCAAGGCAGATCGTCGATCTCTTCATCCTTCAACACCGGTGGCATCAAATCCTGAGGCGTCACATCCAATGCAAGCGCACAGGCACTCGCAGTAAACACCGAAGAATAAGTGCCGACCAACACGCCGACTATCAACGCTATCGCGAAGCCATTAACCGCCTCACCGCCCAAAAAGACCAGAGCCAGCAATACCAGTAAGGTTGTCAAACTTGTAACAATCGTGCGGCCCAACATCTGATTAATAGAGCCATTCATGATCTCTTCCGCTGTCCCTTCATGAATCTCGCGGAAGTTTTCGCGAATACGATCGAACACAACAATCGTATCGTTGAGTGAATAACCAATCACTGCCAAAACCGCTGCAAGTACCGATAAGTCAAATGACAACTGCAATACTGAAAACACACCCAGAGTGATCAACACGTCATGCACCAAAGCCGCAACGGAGCCAACAGCAAACTTCCACTGAAAACGGACCATGATGTAGGCAAGGATCATCAGCAAAGCAAAGATCATCGCCAGACCACCCTGCTCTGTTAGTTCTTCGCCAACCTGCGGGCCCACAAATTCGATACG
>CBDTTT010000053.1:0-8032 GCA_965363345.1 uncultured Chromatiales bacterium | reverse complement strand
AGCATTAATAGACCCTAATAGACCCTAATAGACCCTGCCCTCGCCCTGACCACGCGGATCTGTAGCCGCATCAACCTTGCCATCCGCATAGCTCCACGTCACCACATTCATATTGCCGAATGGTCGCTTAGATTCCCGCAGCACATGTCCACGAGCGATCAATAAGGCAATATCCTCATCGCTGAAAGCGCCTGGTTCATAGGCAACAGTATCCGGCAAATACTGTTGGTGATAGCGTTTGAGGCTAACCATTTGAGATGCATCAGCACCGCGCATCCACGCCTGCGCCGCCAAAGAAATCTGAGTAATAATCCGGCTACCGCCGGGCGTACCCAGAATAGCGACTCCCTCTTCAGACTCTAAAAATGTTGGCGACATACTCGACAACATACGCTTGTTAGGAGCCACCGCATTGGCAACTGCACCCACCAGACCATAACTATTGGGTACGCCCGACTTCATCGAAAAATCATCCATCTCATTATTTAGAATAACGCCGGTACCGGCCGGCATAAATGCCGCGCCATACCAGGTATTAATCGATTGTGTGGCAGCGACCCGATTGCCATCAGCATCGAGTATAGAAAAATGAGTTGTGTCGTTGCCCTCGGAACCATCCGACCATGCCGGGCGCAAAGCATCACTAGGCGTCGCCTGTTGCATATCGATTGACGCACGCAACTCATCCGCATAGCTCTGGCTTAACAATCGCGGCAAAGGCATCTCGACAAAGTCAGCATCGCCGAGATACTCAGCACGATCGCGATACGCCCGACGCATAGACTCAATATTTACATGAGCGACATCGGCAGAACTTAATTCACTGATGTCATACCCGGCCAGCACGTTAAACATCGTCGCCAGGACAATGCCGCCCGAGGATGGTGGCGGCGCGGATACGATACGCACACCACGATACTCAAATGCTATTGGCTCGCGCTCTACAACACGATAAGACGCGAGATCTGCCATCGTCCAGATGCCGCCGTTTTCCTGAACACCTTTCACCAAACGCTCAGCGGTTTGCCCACGATAAAACCCGTCTGAACCCTCCTTGCTCATGCGCCGCAAAGTCTCAGCAAGATCAGGCTGACGGATCATGTCGCCGGGTTCCGGCAAAACACCGCCGGGTATAAACACCTGCTCAAATGCAGGCGAGTCTTCATAAGCGCTGCGCCGAAACTTTAGGCCGAGCAACATACGCGGCGTTGCTACAAAGCCCTCATCAGCCAGACGAATGGCAGGCGCTAGCGAACGACTCAGTGGCAATCGACCGTATGTCTCGGCCAAATGAACCAGCCCGGCAGGTAACCCGGGAATACCGGCCGCCAATGGGCCTGTATAGGTTGCTTGCGACACCGGATTGCCATCAGGGTCCAAATACATATCTGCAGATGATGCAGCCGGCGCAACCTCTCTCGCATCGACAAACACCTGACGACCGGTAGTCGCCTCATGCAATAGGAAGAAGCCACCACCGCCCAAACCGGAGGATGCAGGCTCGACGACTGACAGCGCGGCGCTCACGGCGACAGCTGCATCAAATGCATTGCCACCTGCTTCCAGAATCTCCTGCCCGGCAGCAGTCGCCTGAGGATCGGCACTCGCAATAGCCGCAGCAGTCGGTTGCGGCGTTACGACAGTCGGCTGACTACCGCAGGCAACCAGCAGAAATAGAGCAACAACAGCTAGAACGGAACGGGATATTTGCGCTGAACTCGGCGGCAAACTCATGTTCGAAAACGCTCGGCAAGAGCTTGCATCACTGCCGGATGCACGAACGCACTTACGTCACCCCGGTTTGCTGCTATATCGCGAATCAACGTCGATGAGACAAAGGTATTTGCTTCATCAGGTGTCAGGTAAACAGTCTCGACTTCCGGATTGAGCTTTTGATTCATGCCGGCAAGCTGCCGCTCATATTCGAAATCTGTTACCGAACGCAGGCCACGAACGATACCGCGCAGATTTTGCTTACGTGCAAATTCGACGGTAAGACCGTCATAGGGCATCACCTCAACATTGGCATAGTCGCGGAAGACAACGCCAGCAAGCTGCAATCGCTCTGCTAGCGTAAACAAGGGCTTCTTGGATGTGCTTTCAGCAACACCCACCACCACCTTGTCGAACATGCCTGCGGCACGCCGCACTATTTCTTCATGGCCGTTGGTAATCGGGTCAAATGTTCCGGGATATAAAACAGCTACCACCACACTACTCCAGCAAATAATCCGACCTGCACCCAACGCAGGCCTCTCTGATTGAGATTATCACGACTGCCGTCGGGCAAGGGCATAACATACCTGTCCGGCAGTCTCGCGCTTCTCCAGCTGCCAGTGCTCAGGCAGCTCTGGAAATACTGCATCGCGCGCTAATTCCAAATAAACCCATGCATCGTCAGCCAGCCAGCCCCCGCGCTCAAGCAACGCGCATAGCTCGCCTAAATCGGTATCGGCAAATGGTGGATCCAGAAAAACCAGGTCAAAGCCCGGGCCAGCAATTCTGGATTGCGGCAAACTACTTGCTATCAGGCTGCGCGTATCAGTGGTGAGCACATCAATTTCACGGCTCGCTAGCAGCTCTGCTTGCACCTTCAGGTGTTTCGCTCGCGCCGGCACCTTCTCCACCAGCACTGCTTTATCAGCGCCTCTGGAAACAGCCTCGAAACCCAGAGCACCGCTGCCGGCAAACAAATCCAGAACCCGTGAGCCCTGAACTTTATGACCCAACCAGTTAAAGAGAGTTTCTCTTACCCGATCCGATGTGGGGCGAATATCCGCATTGGCCAAAGATAAACGACGCCCGCGCCATTTTCCGCCAATTATTCTTACTTTACCCGGGGTGCTTTGCTTCGCCATTAGTGAAGTGTTCAGAAAGACAACTGCAGTTACAAGGGTTTATTCGTTACCATGCGCATCTATGACTACTGCAGATAACAAATCCGACGAAAAGCGAGAGGGCTTTTTTAGTCGTTTGAAGAAGAAATTGACCGGGTCCGAAAATGATTCAGGCAAAACCGGCCGTGGCTTAAGTCTCGGACTTGGCTCACTGGGGTGGCTCAGCGGTAAAAAACTGGATGATGAGCTCGCTGAAGAACTGGAAGACCAGCTATTACTGGCTGACGTTGGTGTGGAAACCACCAATCACATCATCAATGAACTCCATTCACGCATGCGCAAAGCAAATTCTGTTCAGGAGGCGCTGCGTGACACGCTGACAGACATATTGGCGCCCCGTGCTGAACCATTGCATATCGATGCCGACAAGCGCCCCTACGTCATCTTAATGGTCGGCGTTAATGGCTCGGGCAAAACCACAACTATCGGCAAGCTCGCCAGACATTTTAAGGCCCAAGGACGATCGGTCATGCTTGCCGCTGGCGATACCTTCCGCGCCGCTGCAGTCGAGCAATTGCAAGCCTGGGGTGATCGCAACGATGTACCCGTTATCTCACAAGGCACCGGAGCCGACCCCGCAGCCGTTATTTTTGATGCTATTGAGGCAGCACGAACCAATAACATTGATGTCTTGCTAGCCGATACAGCAGGCCGTCTGCAGAACCAGGATGGACTCATGCGGGAACTCCAGAAGATCGTGCGGGTTGCGGGCAAAACCGACCCGAGCGCACCTCACGAAAAAATGCTGGTGCTGGATTCAAGTTTGGGCCAGAACGCGCTCAGTCAGGCCATTCAGTTTAATGAGGCTATCGGACTGTCCGGAATCACCATGACTAAACTCGATGGTGGTGCAAAAGGCGGCACATTGGTGGCACTGGCAAATAGACTAGACGTCCCATTCCGTTTCATTGGAACTGGCGAACAGGCCGAAAATCTCGAACAGTTCGACGTCAATGGTTTTATAGACACGCTCTTGGCAACCGACCCTACCGAGACTAAAAACACCACAGACAAAGAATAGTATTTCGGGTTTAATACACAGCACACGCACCGTAATTCAGATAGAGGCCAACGACCGTGATTCGTTTTGATCATATGACCAAGCGCTACGAAGGTGGTCGCGATGCGCTTCGCAATGTCAGCTTCGAAATCCCCAAAGGCGAATTGGTCTTTCTAACCGGGCCTTCCGGTGCGGGCAAAAGCACTCTGCTTAAGCTGCTGGCGCTTATTGAACGCCCAACTCGTGGCCAGGTATTCGTCAACGGCACTAATATCGGGCGATTACCCGTACGACAAATTCCACGCTATCGACAACAAATTGGCTTGGTATTCCAGGATAACAAGCTACTTCAAGACCGCAGTGCTTTCGATAACGTGGCACTGCCATTGGTGATTGCGGGAATGCATCAACGTGAGATCGGCAAGCGGGTAAGAGCCGCGCTTGATCAGGTCGGACTGCTTAGAAAAGAGAAAAGCCCTCCCAGAACGTTATCGCTGGGCGAACAACAGCGTGTCGGTATCGCACGTGCCGTCGTGTCACGCCCCGGGCTGCTGGTAGCTGATGAGCCTACGGGTAATCTCGACCCCGAGCTGTCGCTCGACATTATGCGACTCTTTAAGCGTTTTAATGATATTGGCGTAACGATGGTTATCGCGACTCATGACCTGAACCTTCTCGACCAACTCGGTGGGAAACGACTTATCCTGAAAAATGGTGAGGTTGATGAACATGACCTACCGATGTTCTCAGGCTAATGCAGCGCGTTAATCACTATTTCGGATTGCACCGGCAAAACGCCCGGGAAGCGTTCAGTGAGCTCTTCAACAAACCGGTCTCAAGCCTGTTAACTGTTGCGGTCATTGGTATCGCACTTGCCTTGCCCGCAGCACTGAATATTTTGGTGCAAAATGGTCGCAGTGTGGCGGATAACTTTGATGGTATTCGCGACTTCTCCATCTATATGAAAATTGGCACCAACGTTGTTAAAGCAAACAAGCTTGCAGACAGCCTGAGGCTTCGTGGGCTCATTTATAGCGTGAAGGTGATTAGCGCCGACGAAGCGCTGGCTGATTTTGAGGAAGCATCCGGGTTTGAGACGGCGCTAAGTACACTCGACAGCAACCCCCTCCCGCACACGCTGGTTGTAACACCGAAAGAAACTGCAGATGCCGACCAGCTACTCACGCTCGCTGATGAACTTCGCAGCACGCCCGAGATCGATCAGGTCCGCATCGATACTGATTGGGTAAAACGCCTCAATGCGATTCTCGACTTACTCACCCGCAGTGTGAGCATCGCGGCGATTTTACTGATAACTGCTGTAGTGATTATTATCGGTAATACCATTCGTCTCGACATACAGAATCGCCACGACGAAATTGAAATACTGAAATTACTCGGTGCAAGCGATGGCTTTGTGCGACGCCCTTTCCTCTACACCGGCATTTGGTACGGATTGCTAGGCGGCCTATTCGGTATCGTTTTGTTGGTGATCAGCGCACTAATACTCGCTGAACCCCTGGAACGACTGACCGGGCTGTACCAAAGCAGTTTCATGCTAGAAGGGCTCGATTTGACCAGCATTGGCGCCATTCTATTTGGTGGGATCCTTTCGGGATGGGGCGGTGCCTGGATCGCAGTTTCACGCCATATATCGGCTATTCAGCCTTCGTAACTTACTGTTTATAATAAACTTTTAGTTCCAATCTCAGGGAACCAACCAGGTTCTTAGCACTCTAACCCCTAGACTGCTAATATACGCAGCCCTGTATACCTCTGTGGCTGCAGGATCCGGAGCATAATACTTATGACAACAGCACTAATTAATAGCCCTATGAATACCATTCTTGCCGGCCCGGTCGGCAGTCTGGACAACTATATTCATGCGGTAAATAGCGTGCCGGTGCTTTCTGCCGAGCGCGAACACGAGCTGGCCACTTTGTATCATGACAAAGAAGACATGATCGCCGCACGTGAATTGGTGCTGTCACAACTTCGTTTCGTCGTTCACATTGCCCGTAGTTATACCGGCTATGGTTTACCCGTTGCCGATCTGATTCAGGAAGGCAACGTCGGGCTGATGAAAGCAGTAAAACGTTTTGACCCTGAAGTAGGTGTGCGTTTGGTTACCTATGCGGTCCACTGGATTCGTGCTGAGATACACGAATACGTTTTGCGTAACTGGCGTCTTGTAAAAATAGCTACGACTAAAGCACAACGAAAACTGTTCTTTAACCTACGAAAAAAGAAGAAACATCTTGGTTGGTTATCAGCTAATGAGACCGAAGCAATCGCAAATGACCTAGGTGTTAGCACCCGTGATGTCACCGACATGGAACAGCGTCTGACAGCACATGACCTTGCCTATGATGCACCGGTTGATGGTGATGATGATGCAGCATACGCACCCGTTCACTACCTGAAGAAATCCGGCGCTGATCCCGCGGACCTTGTCGAACAGGAAGATCTTCAGCTTGATAATAGCGCCAGACTGTCTAGTGCATTAGAAGGCCTTGATGAACGCAGTCGTCATATCCTTCAAGTTCGCTGGCTGAATGAGAAAAAGGTCACTCTGCACGACCTGGCAGACAAGTTTTCTGTGTCGGCCGAGCGCATAAGGCAAATTGAAGCTGCCGCGATTAAAAAACTGCAAGTCGCAATGGCATAAACCAATATCTCAGCCAACAGATCAGATATGAAAAGGCCCCTTTAAGGGGCCTTTTTTTGGGCATGATTTAGTGTCCAGTAACCTTCATTGAAGCGCTCTATCATTCACTAATAGGCACGATCGTAATTTCAACACGACGATTCTGTTGGCGTCCTGCTGAAGTTGAATTGCTCGCTATCGGATACATTTCACCGGCAGCAATGGTCAACAATCGCTCGGAACTAACCTTCCTCGATCTGAGATAGGCAGCCACGCTCTCAGCCCGGCGTGCTGATAAATCTGTGTTGTACTGCTCAGAGCCACTGCTATCAGTATGACCAGCGACCTCAACAAATGTCTTGTCGAATTCGATAAACACCAACGACACTGAATCGAGAACATCATAGAAATTTGAACTAATTTCGGCACGGTCTACGGCAAAGGTAATGTGACCAGGCATATTCAAAGTAATGTTATCGCCATCGCGGGTAACACTAACGCCCGAGCCCTCTAGCTGCTTGCGCAGCTTCATTTCCTGCTGATCCATGTACAGACCAACTGAGCCACCTGCAATTGCGCCGGCCCCACCCATAATGAGTGCGCGCTTCTTGCGCTCTGCTGAATCGTCGCCGGTCAGCAAGCCAATAGCCACGCCGGTTGCGGCACCAATAGCAGCACCCTTGGCTGCATTGCTGGTTTTCTCATCCTGCGTGTACGGGTCTAAAGTTGTGCAGGCATTCATGAACAACATAAGTACTCCACATGTGAATACCAACATCGTTCTAAACAATCTCGATTTGGATTCCTGCATATTCTTTACTCCATAGACCACTGTAAAACACCATAATACGAGCTTAACTACCTTAGCCAAAACGCTCCGCTACTTATCCGGTTGACCTGAAATAAATATCGCAAAAAACAATTTTCAATACGGCAATCGGCAGATCTGGCAGATTGCGGTTCCGATGATGCTATCGGGTATCTCAGTACCCTTGCTTGGCTTTGTCGATACTGCGGTAATGGGTCACCTTGATGACGCATCCTGGATGGGTGCTGTTGCAGCCGGATCAGCAATATTCACCGTGCTATTCATGAGCATGAATTTTCTGCGCATGGGAACAACGGGCATTACCGCACAGGCCTTCGGTGCCAACGATGCCTCCGGTTCCAAAACTGCTCTCGCCCAAAGTACCATCATCGCAATAGTGCTCGCACTGCTACTAATGGCACTACAGAAACCCCTGCTGGATATCGCTCTGCGACTCATATCGCCGGGTGAAGCGGTAGGTAGCGCAACTGCCGAATACTTCCGGATCCGCATCTGGGCGGCACCAGCGACGCTCCTCAACTTCGCGCTGGTCGGGTGGTTCCTGGGCATGCAGAATGCACGGGCACCGTTGATAACAATCCTGCTAATCAATATCAGCAATATTGTTCTGGACCTTGTATTCGTGCCTTGGGCGGGATGGAATATCGACGGTGTCGCAT
>CBDTTT010000052.1:0-8086 GCA_965363345.1 uncultured Chromatiales bacterium | reverse complement strand
TCGAACCCGCGACCCCCGGCGTGACAGGCCGGTATTCTAACCAACTGAACTACCAGTCCAATCTAAACTTTTCTAATGCGACCCGAAACTAACCGGATCATCACCAATATGGTGGGTGCTGAGGGGTTCGAACCCCCGACCTACGCCTTGTAAGGGCGCCGCTCTACCAGCTGAGCTAAGCACCCGATAAATCGTCAAAGTACTAATCTTTTTCTATTTAAAGAAATCGGCGCTCAAGAGCGCCGAAATCTTTGATGCTAAACCGGCCTAATGCCCAGACATAAAACAAGGGCCTAAAACCAGTCTGCATCGGGCTCCGAAGAACCCTGTATGCTCGCAAGGCGCGCTAGTTTACGGCATCCTTAAGAGCTTTACCAGCCTTAAAGCCAGGTACTTTACTAGCTTTAATCTGGATGGTCTCACCCGTACGTGGATTGCGACCTTGTCTTGCTGCACGCTGCTTAACTGTAAACGTACCAAAACCAACCAAAGAAACCTGGTTGCCGCCTTTAAGCGCATCGGTAATGGCGCCAATAACTGCATCAACTGCACGACCGGCATCAGCTTTTGACAGCTCGGTTGCGCCTGCTACTGCTTCGATCAAATCACCCTTATTCATCAATCCACCTTTTTTAAAGAGGTTAAAAAAACGTTTTGGTCGTCGTACTTGATGACCGCACAAAAATAACTCCGCTGTAGCCACTCACATTGATTGCTCTTTTTTAATTTAAACCCAATCTAACTCCGGGCTGCATCAATCAAATCAATCTTTGTGTTGCCCTAAACAGGCTAGTTACCACGTAATTCTTATAACCCGCTGCAAAAACCCATGTCAACAAACTTTATGCAAGGAATTTGCTGAAGCTCAATGTGCACGGACGTCTTTAGACTCAGACTCGCCCTTTGAAACGTCTTTTTGTTCGTCTCCAAGAGCCTTAGTTTCGGCCTCCGCAACAGGCATATGCTGAAGCGCCAGACCCAATACTTCATCTATCCAACGGACAGGAACAATGTTCAACTTGTCCTTGATGTTCTTCGGAATTTCCACAAGATCCTTCTCGTTCTCATGGGGTATAAGCACCGTCTTAATGCCCCCCCTGTGAGCCGCCAGCAGCTTCTCTTTCAGACCACCAATAGGGAGCACTTCGCCACGCAGTGTAATCTCGCCTGTCATGGCTACATCAGACTTCACAGGAATACCCGAAATAGCCGATACAAGTGCAGTACACATGCCAACTCCCGCACTCGGACCGTCCTTTGGAGTGGCTCCTTCGGGCACATGAACGTGAATATCGACCTTCTGATGGAACTCAGGATCGATACCAAGAACAGCAGCGCGGCTTCTTACAACCGTCGTAGCGGCCTGAATTGACTCCTGCATGACCTCGCCCAGCTGGCCGGTATTGATCAACTTGCCCTTACCAGGAACAACGGTGGCTTCGATTGTCAACAACTCACCACCAACCTCTGTCCAGGCTAGACCAGTCACCTGCCCCACCTGATCTTTCTCTTCGGCCCGGCCGTAGCGGAATTTCTTCACGCCAAGAAACTTCTCAAGATTCTCAGGACAAACCAGAATCTGATCCTCTGTCGGCTCAAGCAACAAACCCTTCACAACCTTACGACAGACTTTTGCGATTTCACGTTCCAGGTTTCGTACGCCGGCCTCACGCGTGTAATAACGCACCATGTCGCGCACACTGTCATCGGTGATTTCGATCTCTTCGGGCTTTAGACCATTTGCTTTGATCTGCTTTTCCATCAGATAGTTATGAGCAATATTGATTTTTTCATCTTCGGTGTAACCGGGGATCCGGATTACTTCCATACGATCCAATAACGGCGCAGGAATATTCAATGTGTTTGCAGTACACACAAACATCACATCAGACAAATCAAAATCGACCTCTAAGTAGTGATCCGCAAACATTGAATTCTGCTCCGGATCCAATACTTCAAGCAATGCCGATGCAGGGTCGCCACGAAAATCCTGTGACATTTTGTCGATCTCATCAAGAAGCATTAATGGATTACGCACACCAACCTTCGAAAGGTTCTGCACAATCTTGCCGGGCATAGAGCCGATGTACGTGCGACGGTGACCCCGAATCTCAGCTTCGTCACGTACGCCACCGAGTGACATACGCACAAACTTACGATTGGTTGCGCGCGCAATACTCTGCCCCAGAGATGTTTTACCCACACCCGGAGGACCTACCAAACACAGGATCGGGCCTTTTAATTTACGTACCCGCTGCTGAACAGCGAGATATTCAAGGATTCTTTCTTTAACCTTTTCAAGGCCATAGTGGTCTTCTTCAAGAATCGCCTCGGCTTTGTCGAGACGCTTCAGAACGCGCGTACGCTTCTTCCACGGAGCCTTCAGCAACCAATCGATGTAGTTACGCACGACAGTTGCTTCAGCCGACATCGGCGACATCATCTTCAGCTTGTTCAGTTCTGAATTAGCGCGCTCCTGCGCTTCTGCAGACATGCCGGCAGCCTCAATCTTCTGCTCCAGTTCAGCGATTTCATTCGGCGCATCTTCCATTTCGCCGAGCTCTTTCTGAATCGCTTTCATTTGCTCGTTCAGATAGTACTCGCGCTGACTCTTTTCCATCTGCTGCTTTACGCGGCCACGAATGCGCTTTTCGATCTGCAGCATATCGATCTCGCTGTCGATCAAACCCATTACATGCTCAAGACGGGCACGGACACTTTCGACTTCAAGTACTTTTTGCTTCTCATTAAGTTTTAGCGACATGTGCGCTGCAATTGTATCGGCCAGACGACCGGGCTGCTCAATGCTAGACAGTGAAGCGAGAATCTCAGGCGGCACTTTCTTATTAAGCTTCACATAGTTTTCAAACTGAGTGACGACAGCACGTTTTAAGCCATCAAGATCGGCAGAGTCATCCTCGCTTTGATCGTCGATCAATTCGATTTCTGCGGCAAAATACTCGCCGGGAAGAACGCTAAGAATACGGGCACGGGCACCGCCCTCTACCAGAACTTTAACTGTGCCGTCAGGCAGCTTCAGAAGCTGCAGAATTGTCGCTAAGGTGCCGATCGCGTAGATATCTTCGCTACCCGGGTCATCAACATCAGCCTGCTTCTGTGCGGCCAGCAAGATCTGCTTACCTGCCTCCATCGCTTTATCAAGCGCCTGGATAGACTTCTCGCGACCAACGAACAGCGGAATGACCATATGCGGATAGACCACTACATCCCGTAGCGGCAAAATAGGCATATTCTCCAACGAATGCTGAATAGGCTCAGACACATAAACCTCCAATAATCTGCTGAGGCTGCATGAAACCCGTATTCATGCAGCTTCGCGACACAACCGCGCGGGACGCGCGACCAACAATATATTTATTTACGCCGAAGACACCGGCTAAGCAGACAATGCTGAGGCTATCCGACGCTATCCGACCCTGTCGGACGTCTTTCCTCTTCGGCTGCAGTCTCGGCCAGAGCAGCCGTATCTTCCGACTCATAGATGATATAGGGCTTGGTTTCACCAGTTACAACCCCTTCATCAACAACAACCTTGCTGACATTCTCCATGCCAGGCAAGTCATACATAGTATCCAGCAGTACGCTTTCCAAGATGGTACGCAGACCACGTGCACCAGTCTTACGCTCCATAGCACGCGCTGCAATGCTGCGTAACGCGTCTTCACGGAACTCAAGGTCAACACCTTCCATCTCAAACAGCTTGTGATACTGCTTCGTGAGCGCGTTCTTAGGCTCAACCAGAATAGTGATCAGCGCACTCTCATCAAGCTCTTCGAGGGTTGCCACAACCGGCAAACGCCCGACAAACTCAGGAATCAGGCCAAAACGGATCAAATCTTCTGGCTCAACATCTGCCAACAGTTCGCCAACTTTTAGATTTTCATCAGATTCTTTGATTTCAGCGGCAAAGCCGATTCCGCCCTGATTTGAGCGATTACGAATAATTTTCTCGAGACCGGCAAAAGCACCGCCCACGATAAACAGGATATTGGACGTATCAACCTGGAGGAATTCCTGCTGTGGATGCTTACGCCCACCCTGAGGGGGAACAGATGCCACAGTGCCTTCGATTAGCTTCAGCAATGCCTGCTGAACACCTTCACCGGAAACATCACGGGTAATTGAAGGGTTATCAGATTTACGTGAAATCTTATCGATCTCATCGATATAAACGATACCGGTTTGCGCCTTATCAACATCGTAGTCGCACTTCTGCAGCAACTTCTGAATGATGTTTTCCACATCCTCGCCCACATAACCGGCTTCGGTTAGCGTGGTTGCATCAGCGATGGTGAAAGGAACATCGAGTAACCGTGCCAACGTTTCGGCCAGCAAGGTTTTACCGCAACCGGTAGGACCGATTAGAAGGATGTTACTTTTTGCGAGTTCGATATCAGACTTATCTGAGCCGCGAGCACCCAGGCGTTTGTAGTGATTGTAAACAGCAACGGCGAGAACTTTCTTCGCACGCGGCTGACCGATCACATACTCGTCAAGAGTCGCTTTTATTTCGTGTGGCTTAGGAAGGCTGGTCTGACCGGGCTCAGCACGGTCTTCAAGTTCTTCTCGGATAATGTCATTACACAGTTCGACACATTCATCACAAACGAAGACCGAAGGCCCGGCAATCAGTTTGCGTACTTCATGCTGGCTTTTGCCGCAAAAAGAGCAATAAAGAAGCTTGCCGTCATCAGTTCCGCTATTCGTGTCGTCAGACATATATCACCTTAAGTTGACCTCAGCCGCTGCCATGCGGCCGGGATTAAATATTTATATATCATGCCAGCGGTCGTCTGCGCAAAACAGAACCGCAAAAATCGGCACTAGGTCTTAGTCGTCAACGCTTTCTTTGACAACCGCACTGCCACGACGCTCCAAAACAGTATCGATAAGGCCATACTCTACGGCGACTTCACCACTCATGAAATTATCACGATCGGTGTCCTGCATAATCTGGTCCATAGACTGACCAGTATGGTTGGCCAGAATCTGATTAAGGCGTTCGCGCGTCTGCAGAACTTCACGGGCGTGGATATCGATATCACTGGCCTGCCCCTGGAAACCTGCCAGAGGCTGATGAATCATCATGCGCGAATGCGGCAGACAAAAACGTTTGGCCTTTGCACCGCCGGCTAACAACACAGCACCCATGCTTGCAGCCTGACCTATACAGATCGTACTTACATCAGGTTTAACAAACTGCATGGTGTCGTAGATCGACAATCCGGCACTAACAGAACCGCCGGGAGAATTAATATAAAGATGAATGTCTTTATCAGCGTTCTCAGACTCAAGAAACAGCAACTGAGCAACAATCAAATTTGCCATGTAGTCTTCAACCGGACCTACGGCAAAAATGACACGCTCTTTAAGCAGTCGCGAATAAATATCAAACGCGCGCTCACCACGAGCAGTTTGCTCGACAACCATGGGCACAAGACCCAACGACGTTGTTTCTAATCCGCTATTCTGCATCTGACATTCGTCCTCTTAGGATTCCATCAATTCAATAAAGCCCATGCTCTTTTCTTTAAGCTTTGCTTTGCCAATCAAAAAATCGATCAGCTGTTCTTCAAGTACAGCATTCTGAATCTGGCTTAGCAACTGCTGATTTTGCAGATACAGGTTACGCATCTCTTCAGCATTAGGGTAAGGCTTGCACAGTTCATCGACCTTATCGGTCACGCGAACCTCATCAATCTGAATCTGCTCGCTAGAGATAACTTCAGTCATTAGCAGACTAAGACGCGCACGCCGCTCTGCCATATCCTGAAATGTATCGCGCGCCGGCGCTTCATTTTCATCAGTAATTTGAAGGCGTTGCATTGCATCCTTCTGCATCGCAGTGATCTCTTGCTCAACCATAGCAGAAGGCACATCAATCTTATTAGCGTCATGGATCTGTTCCATCAACTGACTTTTCATCAGCGCCTTCGATTTAGCTTCTGATTCACGCTCCATGTTGTCGCGAACATCCGTGCGGAGATCTTCCTCAGAACCACTTTCAATACCGAAACCTTTAATAAATTCCTCTGTAAGCTCAGCCAATTCCTGCTCTTCAACTTTCTTAGCCGTTACATTGAAGACAGCTTTCTCACCGGCAAGTTCTTCAGCTGGATAATCTTTCGGGAATTTCACATTAAATTCTTTGGCATCGCCTGCTTTTAAGCCAAACAGGTTCTTCTCAAAGTCTTCCAGCATCTGACCGCCACCAAGGACTACAGGCATATCTTCGCCAGTACCGCCTTCAAACGCCTCACCTTTTAAGGTGCCAACAAAATCAACGGTAACCTGATCGCCATCAGCTGCGGCACGATCAACATCAACCCAGGTGGCGCGCTGCTTACGCAAGTTTTGGATCATGTCATTCAGATCGCTATCGCCAAGCTCTACAGTCGGCTTCTCAACCTTCAACGCATCAAGGCCCTTAATCTCAAATTCGGGATAGACCTCAAAGGTCGCCTTATAAACGAGGTTTTCGCCCGCTTCGAGTGATTCGGTATCAATATGCGGCTGACCGGCCGGATTCAGGTTCTCCTGACCCAGCGCCTCGGTGTAGCTGGACTGCAGAATTTCCTGCAATACATCCTGGCGTACCTCGGCACCAAATTGCTGGCGCACGACTTTTGCAGGCACTTTACCCGGACGAAAACCTTTAATTTTCGCAGTCTTAGCAACTTTTTTAAGGCGTGACTCTACTTCTTGTTCGATAGTATCAGCTGGCACTTCAACGCGAATAATGCGTTCCAGACCAGTTGAGGACTCAACGGAAACCTGCATGTTTTATCTACCTGTAACTTGTGTTTTATGACTTTAATCTTCGGACACCCGGAACAACCATCCCGGACCGGACTCACTGAGAAGACTCTGTGAGCAACACCCGGGAAACGTGTCCGAAGCCGCACAAAAGCGGATCCGGAAACCTTCTCGGGACTATAGGACTATGACTATAGGAGTTATGCGATGGTGCGAAAGGAGAGACTCGAACTCTCACGGGTTACCCCACTGGTACCTAAAACCAGCGCGTCTACCAATTCCGCCACATTCGCGTACTAGCCAAAACGCATAACCCGCGCATTATAACCAAGAGGATGCGGAGCGTTGAATCAATCTTAAATAAGATACGGACACAGATCTGAGACAGTTAATCCGGCGAAACAAAAAGCAAAACTTATCTATTTTATACAATGAGTTACGGCAACTACCCGAGGTCATTATAGGCACAAGATATTGCTAATAACTCGATATATGCTGGCACCACAGCACCCAAACCCTCAAAAAATGCGCGAAACAATGCGGATTTGAAGCCCTCTCCCTCGCCCCAACACCCCACAAGGGAAAGCTCATAGGCTAGACTTGCATGCTAAATTATTACGCCAACTATTGAAGGAAAGCAGCATGAACGTAGTTATTACGGGTGGCTCAAAGGGCATCGGCAAAGGCATGACCCTTGAGTTTCTCAAACGGGGTCACAGTGTCACCATTTGCAGTCGGGGCCAGAAAGATATCGACGCCACCGTCGAAGAACTAAACGCACATGCCGCCAATGGACAGACCATTACCGGTACCAGTTGCGATGTGGCCGACTACACGCAGGTTCAGAACCTCTGGGACTTCGCCAATGACAAGATGGGTAGCGTCGACATCTGGATCAACAATGCCGGTCGTGATGGCTTAAAAAAGGAGTTTGCGGGTCTGCCAGAAGCAGATTTCCGCATGACCGTAGATACGAATGTGACTGGCATGATGAACTGCTGCCATGTTGCCATGAAGGGCATGAATGCTCAGACCGGAGGTGGGCGCATTTTTAACATGGAAGGCTTCGGTAGCGATGGCATGACCCGCGCTCGTCTTGGCGTATATGGCGCAACCAAATATGGCCTGCGCTACTTCACCAAAACACTGGTTAAAGAATGTGAGGGTAGCGATGTCAGGATGTGTTACTTGAGCCCGGGCATGGTCGTTACCGACCTTCTGGTTCCGCCGCCTGAGCAACGCGATGAGAACTGGGAAAAAAGTAAGAAGGTACTCAATATCCTTGCTGACACAGTAGAAACCGTCACCC
>CBDTTT010000051.1:0-8107 GCA_965363345.1 uncultured Chromatiales bacterium | reverse complement strand
GCTTACATGAAGTAGCCGTGATGCGCGCCAACCATGCTCATCAGCATAGGAATAGACAGTAGCGTATTCGTTCGTGACGCCATTAAGGCTGTGCTCTTAGCCTTGGCAATTTGATCTGCGCTGGCTTCAACCATGCCGAGTATTTTTTTCTGGTTAGGCCAGATTAATATCCACACATTAAATAGCATGATGGTGCCCATGTAGGCGCCTAAACCAATTGTCATGCCATAAACTGATCCACCGCTATTCTCAGATGCATTCGCACCAAGCGTGAAAGCATTGATCAGATTACTGTTTACCATTAAGTAGAACGCGCCACTCAACCAGGTCACCAGAGCTGCCCAACGGAACCAGAGCAAAGCTCGCGGGGCAACGTATTTGGTTATGCCACCGCCACCTGGGCCACCTTCATCGCCTGCAGCCTGTGCCAAGGCCTGAACCTGCACAAAGTTGAAGTAATACAGCAAGCCGATCCAGGTAACCCCTGACGCAACATGCATCCAGATCGTGAGTGAGTTTCTTAATGCGTTATCGGCTGGAAGGGACAAATCCGTCACTAGCGCGATAATTATAGTTAGTACCACGCCGGAGATAATTGTTCCCCAGGCACTCTTTAGTGGATTCATTTCGTACCCTTCCTTATGTAAAAATTTCTGCCACAGAAACTGTAGCCGATGACAATAACGCTTAATTCAGGTGGAAGAATAGGGTAGAGGGCGACATAATTCAATGCAGCGAAACTATTTGACCAAATGCAACGAATAGTTAGTCACGCTCACTCATATTCAAGGCTCCTCGATGACTGCAACTCCCCGCCATACGCGACCTATGTCGCCCTGCATCAACATCTGCACGATGGCGGGTGATGGCAAGTGTATGGGCTGTCGCCGCAGTGTTGAGGAGATAAGGTCCTGGGCGAAGCTATCCCCCGATCAGCAGTGGGCGCTAGTAGACGAATTGCAGGATAGAGGCACATATCCCTCATTAAAGTAGTTAGTGGCGTGGTTTTCGGCGGCATTCTATTTTGATAAGCCGCAGAATGAACCTAAAGAAGATGAGGGCCCAAAGGTGCCGATAGTTTCGTTTTCGTGGGTTCTATTTACTCTGGTTTCAATTAGAATAAGTCTCATTCATCATCTATTTGTAGGAAGAACTCGTGTCAATTAACGAAAAAATCGAAGCGCAGCTTAAAGAATTTCCCGTTCTGCTGTACATGAAGGGCAACCCTGATTTCCCTCAGTGTGGTTTCTCATCACAGGTTGTTAACGCACTAAAACAATGCGCGCAACGTTTTGCCTATGTGAACATTCTTGAAGACCCCGAATTACGTGCCGGTTTAAAGGACTATTCCGATTGGCCTACTTTCCCGCAGCTGTATGTTAACGGCGAGCTGATCGGTGGTTCAGATATCGTTGTACAGATGTTTGAGTCCGGCGAGTTGCAGAAAGAACTCGCAAGCTTGGGGCAGGCTCAAGATTGATTTGAAATGCAATATGGTTACAAAAAAAGCAGGCGAAAGCCTGCTTTTTTATTGGGCTACTGTTGATGCTTAGCTGATCGATTCTTCGTAGATCGGTTTGAAGTTATTGACGATCTTGCAAAACAGTTCGGCAGTCTTTTCAGCATCGTACAAAGCTGAGTGTGCTTCGTTCGCATCAAACTTGATTTTGGCAGCAGCCGTCGCACGAGCTAAAACGGTCTGCCCATAGGCAATGCCGCCCAGTGTCGCCGTATCGAATACGCTAAACGGGTGAAACGGGCTGCGCTTTATTTCGGCACGGGTTATGGCTGCATTCATAAAGCCAAGATCGAAATGAGCGTTGTGTCCCACTAGAATGGCCCGGTTGCAGTCCACTTCTTTCATTTGGGCACGAACGTCGCGGAATATTCTTTGTAGCGCATCGCGTTCAGAGATCGCCGGACGTAAGGGGTGGTTCGGGTCGATCTTGGTGATCTCCAGAGAGGCTGCTTCAATGTTGGAGCCCTCGAACGGCTCAACGTGACAGCGCTGACTATCAACTATCTCCAGCATGCCTGCTTCATTGAAGTCGACTAGTACCGCCGCAATTTCAAGTAGTGCGTCGGTAGCATTATTGAATCCGCCTGTTTCCAGATCGACAACCACCGGCATAAAACCGCGGAAGCGTTGCTTCATTTGTGAAGGCATTAGCGTTTGAGTCCTTGCAAAACTTTCTTGTCGAGCAATAGTTCAAGGTTGAAACGCACGCCGAATCCGGTCGGGCCTCCGGGAACCTGAGCCAATCCGCCGCTGCGGCTGGCAGAACTTAGATCGACATGGATCCATGCCGATTCTTTGGGGACGAAGCGTTGTAAAAATAACGCGGCCTGAATGTGATCTCCACCTCCGGCCGGCGCACACTGCAATACGTCGGCATTGCGCGATTGCAGTTCCTCATCGAAGTCTTTGTCCATGGGGAATGTCCAGACACGTTCACCACTATCCTGACCCGCCTCTCGAATGACGTCATGTAGTGTTTCACGATTGCTGAATGCACCACTGTATCTCTCTGTCAGGGCCGATACGCAGGTGCCGGTCAGCGTTGCAAAATCCATAATGAGTTTCGGTTTCTTCTTGCCTGCTAGCGCGAGAGTATCCGCCAACGCCATGCGACCTTCAGCATCGGTGTGGATCACTTCAATAGTCGTTCCATTGGACGCGGTAACGACATCGCGGGATTTATAGGCTTTAGCGCTAGTGCGGTTCTCAGTAATCGCAAGCCAGCAATCTACGGCGATGGGTGCTTTTAGCCGGGTTAAAGCGAGCAGGGTGCTAAGCGCAACTGCGCTGCCAGCCATGTCCTCATGCATATCCAGCATCGACTTGAAGGGCTTCAGGTTCGTGCCGCCGGTATCAAACACAATACCTTTGCCAACTAGTGCCAGGTCAGGCGCGCCGGTCTTTTTGCCCGGGCGGTATTTCAGATGAACAATACCCGCATCTGATTTTGCGTTGCCCTGACTGACAGCAAGAAAAGCACCTGCACCAAGTTTCTTTAGTGCCGCCTCATCGTAAAACTTCATCTGCCAGTTATTATCCTTCGCTAACTGCTTGATGGTTTTCGTGTAGTTGCCAGCATCAAGTATGTTTGCAGGAAGCGCCGTTAACCAACGCGTCATATTCAGGCCGTCTGCTTCGGCCATGACTCGCTCAATTAACTTTGAGTTACGTTTTCCAAACACGGTGATCTTGCGCAGTCCGGAAGGAGTCTTCTTCTTGCTGCGGAACTCCGGCATATCGAAGTTGATAGCAAGTAAGGCCAGCAGCAAAGCTTTGTGAATTTCTGTGGTCTGGGTTTCAGAGAAGCCATAGGCATGAATAGCGACTGAAGCAGGCTTATCTTTTAACGCCTCGGTGACAATTGAGCGTGCCGTTGACAGTAGTTCGAAGCTTTTAGGCCAATCGCCTTTGGCAGATAGCTCACTGAGCAAAACGTCGGTGAGGTTTTTATTGTCGAGTTGGCTGCGGATTATCTTCGGTGACCCGGGTTTTTTTGTCCGTTTCAGGAGTTTCTGTAATCTGACCGCATCGGGGAGACTGCTCCAATTGCGGCTGCTCATTCCCTCAGGTATCACAATGATAAGTTGCTCGTAGGATTCTAAGGTTGCGCCCGAAAGCTGCGCAAATGTTTGAGTTACACGAGGTTTTTTGGCTGCTGGGAGTAGTGTCGGCATAGTTGATGAGCTTAAGCGGGAAACGGGAAATCAGGATGATACCCGACTATCAATACTCAGAAGCCCATCATTGACGAATTAATCCCTTGCTTGGCTGGCGATTAGGTCTGCTATCACGGCGATTTTCGTTATAATTCCCGGATAACAACACCTGCAGGGCATTCCTTTGGCCTCTGCACTAACTATTTGTAGGCTGTCTGTGACTGAATTTAACCGCTACGACGATATCGACCCTCAGGAAACTCAGGAATGGTTGGAATCTATCGATTCCGTATTAAAGGCCAATGGCACTGAGCGCGCTCATTTTCTGCTGGAAACCATGATTGACCATGCAAGGCGCTCGGGCGCATACCTTCCTTATAGCCCGAACACGGCTTATTTGAATACCATTCCGGTGAGTCAGCAGCCTGGCTACCCCGGCGATCGCGCCATCGAGCGCCGCCTTGAGGCATACATCCGCTGGAACGCGATGGCCATGGTGGTAAACGCGAACAAAGTGAGCTCCGAGTACGGTGGTCATATCGCGAGTTATGCATCTTCAGCGACCTTATATGAAGTTGGGTTTAACCACTTCTGGCGTGCTGGTAACGATAAAGACCGTGGTGACCTTATCTTTATTCAGGGCCATTCATCACCTGGCATTTATGCTCGCGCGTACCTTGAAGGGCGTCTGTCTGAAGATGATCTGAACAAGTTCCGTCAGGAAGTAGGTGGCGAGGGTTTGTCGTCTTACCCCCACCCGTGGTTGATGCCCGATTTCTGGCAGTTCCCGACGGTGTCTATGGGGCTTGGCCCCATGATGGCAATTTATCAGGCACGCTTTATGCGTTATCTGGATAGCCGTGGTCTTGCCGAAGCTAAAGATCGCAAGGTCTGGGCATTCCTTGGTGATGGCGAGATGGATGAGCCTGAGTCTATGGGCGCGCTCACCATGCCTGTGCGTGAGAAGCTCGATAATCTCGTATTTGTTATCAACTGTAACCTGCAACGTCTTGACGGCCCTGTTCGTGGCAACGGCAAGATCATTCAGGAGTTGGAAGCGGCATTTCTGGGTGCCGGTTGGAACGTCGTAAAAGTCTTGTGGGGTTCACGTTGGGATCCGCTCTTAGAACGTGATCAACAGGGCTTACTGCGCAGAGTGATGGAAGAATGTGTTGATGGCGAGTACCAGAACTTTAAAGCCATGGGCGGCGATTATGTCCGCGAGAATTTCTTCGGCAAATACCCTGAGCTGAAAGAGATGGTGTCAAATATGTCAGACGATGAAATCTGGCATTTGAACCGCGGTGGTCTGGACTCGATGAAAGTGTTTGCTGCGTATGACAAGGCAACACGTTCAAATGGTCGTCCAACCGTTATCTTGGCGAAGACCATTAAGGGCTTCGGTATGGGCGCGGCTGGCGAAGGTAAGATGACGGCTCATCAGACGAAGAAACTCGATCTCGAAGATCTGCGAGGCTTCCGTGACCGGTTCAATATTCCGGTTACCGATGCTGACCTTGAGAGCGGCGTTCCTTACTGCAAACCGGAAGACGGTAGCGAAGAACACAAGTACCTGCATGAGCGTCGCGAAAGCCTGGGTGGTTATTTGCCATCGCGTATTTCTAAGACTGATGTGCTGCCGGTACCACCATTAGCAAGTTTTCAGCAGCAGCTTGATGGCTCCGGTGAGCGTGAGATTTCGACCACCATGGCGCTGGTTCGCATACTCACAAAACTGGTTAAAGATAAGAACATTGGCCAGAACATCGTGCCTATCGTGCCTGATGAGGCGCGCACCTTCGGTATGGAAGGCATGTTCCGTCAGGTAGCGATTTACTCTTCTGTGGGCCAGCTATACACCCCTCAGGATTCTGAGCAGTTGATGTATTACCGCGAGGATAAGAAGGGCCAGATTCTCGAAGAGGGTATTAACGAGGGCGGTGCGATGTGTTCATGGATCGCAGCGGGTACCTCGTATGCGAACCACGGCGTTCCGATGATTCCTTTCTACGTTTACTACTCTATGTTTGGCTTCCAGCGCGTAGGTGATTTCATCTGGGCGGGTGGCGATATGCAGGCGCGCGGCTTCCTGATCGGTGGTACTGCAGGTCGCACGACACTGGCTGGTGAAGGTTTGCAGCATCAGGATGGTCATAGTCATCTGTTGTCATCGACAGTGCCGAACTGTGTTTCGTATGATCCGACCTATTCTTATGAGTTGGCCGTCATCATCCATGATGGCATGCGCCGTATGTATGGCGAGCAGGAAAATGTTTTCTTTTACGTCACTACGATGAATGAAAATTATGTGCATCCGTCGATGCCTGAAGGTGCTGAAGAAGGCATTCTCAAAGGCATGTACCGGTTGCCGACCACCCGTAAAGGAGACGTCAAAATGCAGTTGTTCGGCGCCGGCACCATTCTCCGTGAAGTTGAAGCTGCAGCTGCAATGCTTGAAGCAGATTATGGCGTTGCCGCCGATGTCTGGAGTGTGACTAGTTTCAGCGAGCTGCGTCGTGATGGTATCGATTGTGAGCGCTGGAACACCCGCAACCCTGAGGCGACTCAGCGGCAGAGCTACGTGAGTCATTGCCTGAGCGAGGCCGAAGGCCCGTTCGTTGCAGCAACCGACTACATGCGCCTTGTTGCAGACCAGATTCGTGAGTGGATCCCCGGTCATTACAGCGTGCTGGGTACTGATGGCTTTGGCCGCAGTGATTCCCGCGCCGCACTTCGCGACCACTTTGAAGTCAATCGTGACAACATTGTGCTTGCAGCACTTAAGTCACTTGCCGACGAAGGTAAGATTGAAGTAAGTGTGGTGAGTACGGCGATTACTACACTGAATATTGATTCTGATAAACCCAATCCGGTGACGGTCTAATGAGTGACATGTTGGAAGTTAAGGTTCCTGATATCGGCGACTTTGATGCCGTCGAAATTGTTGATGTGATGGTTGCTGTTGGCGATACGGTAGCGCTAGAAGATTCTTTAATTACTCTAGAGACCGATAAGGCAGCGATGGATGTTCCCTCGCCAGCCGCCGGTGTCATTAAAGAGATGAGAGTTGAGCTTGGCGGTACCATCTCCGAAGGCGACGTAGTGTTGGTGCTTGAGGTTGATGAGTCGGCGGCAGTTGCCGATGAACCCGCTGCCGGGGCTGCCCCAGCTGTGGCTGCTGCAGCACCTGCCCAGCCACCTAAACAGGCTGTGCAACAGGTCGCACAAACCCCCGCGCCCATAGCATCTGCTCCCGGAGTGTTGCCCGCTATTAATGAGGCAGGTTTCGCTACGGCACATGCCAGTCCTTCTATTCGTAGGTTTGCCCGAGAATTGGGCGTTAACCTTGGGCAGGTAAAGGGCAGCGGTGCAAAGACCCGTATTCTTAAGGATGACGTTAAGGCATTCGTAAAAGCTGTCATGCAAGGGCAGCTGAGCTTGTCTGCCGGTTCCGCATTGCCTGAGTTGCCGAAGGTAGATCACGCCAAGTTTGGCGAGATTGAGATCAAGAAGCTTGGGCGTATCCAGAAAATCTCCGGCCCGCGATTGCATGCCAGTTGGGTGAACATTCCACATGTCACGCAGAACGATGATGCGGACACCACTGAGCTTGAAGCAAAGCGCAAAGCAATGAAGGCTGATGCTGAAGCGCAGGGCGTGAAGCTGACCCCGTTAGCGTTTATCGTTAGGGCCAGCGTGCTGGCGCTGCAGGAATTTCCGATATTCAACACCTCTATGGCAGAAGACAAGAAGAGTCTGATCTATAAGAAGTACATCAATATTGGTTTTGCTGCGGATACGCCCAACGGTTTGATGGTGCCGGTAATCCACAATGCCGATCAGAAATCGTTGTTTGAAATTGCGACTGATTTGATTGAACTGAGTGCGCTTGCTCGTGAGGGTAAGCTGGGTATCGACAAGATGCAGGGTGGTACGTTTACCATTTCGAGTCTTGGCGGTATTGGCGGTACTTCATTTACGCCGATCATTAACCCACCTGAAGTTGCAATTCTTGGTGCTTCACGCTCAAAAATGACGCCGGTATGGAATGGCAGTGAGTTTGAGCCTCGGTTGATGCTTCCATTGTCACTGTCATATGACCATCGTGTCATCGATGGTGCGACGGGCGCACGTTTTATTACCTATCTGAGCCAGACCCTGGCCGATGTCGATAAATTACTCTAGGTAGGCACAGGAATGACTGAAGAATTAAAAGTACAGGTTCCTGATATCGGAGATTTCTCCGATGTTGATGTGATTGAAATTGGAGTTGCTGTCGGCGATATGGTCAGTGCCGAAGATACTCTTATCACGCTGGAAACAGAGAAGGCGGCGATGGATGTGCCGGCTCCCGCCGACGGCGAAGTGATTGCGGTGCTGGTGAAAGAGGGTGGCACGGTAAGTCAGGGTGATCACATTGTTACCTTGAAGG
>CBDTTT010000050.1:0-8167 GCA_965363345.1 uncultured Chromatiales bacterium | reverse complement strand
AGTGTGCCCGGTTGCTCGCTACCCAAGAGGGTATTCTTGCAGGCATTTCATCCGGAGCGGCCGTGGCAGGCGCTTTAGATTTGTGCCAGCAGATTCCTGAAGGCAGCAACGTTTTATGCATGCTTACTGATACTGGGGAACGCTATTTAAGCACCCCGCTATTTGCCGAAATCTTTGCTGATATGTCTGATGAAGAAGTCGAAATTTCACAGTCGACGCCGGGATATAGTTTCTAATGAGTGAGATTACTAACGTAGGGCCAATTCAGTTGGCCGAAGGCGTCCGGAAGTTCAATTTCTGGACGTTTATGTACGCTTCATTTATTTGTGTAGGCATGCTTGCCGGCATGAATTTTTTGCAGGGTTACGTGATTACTGTTCACTTGAATGTACCTGTAGGTCAGCAGGGGGCGGTTACCGGTGACTTAGCCTTCTGGACAGAAATTGTCACGATTTTTCTAATCGTTCCGTTCGGCGTCTTGTCCGACCGCATCGGACGCAGGCCGCTGATGGTTTTCGGCATTTTTTTTATTGCATTGGGCTACGCTTTATTTCCTTTTGCTAAGAGTGTTCCAGAGCTTATTGCTTATCGAATTGTGTTTTCAATTGGTGCGGCAGCACTGTCAGCGTTGATAGCAATAGTGGGTAACGACTACACGAGAGAAACATCAAGAGGTCGTTTGTTTGGCTTTTCCGGTGTGATGAACGGTCTTGGCGTTATCTTCATGAGTGTTGTTGTTGCGGGCATACCTGCGGCACTGACTGCGCGGGGAATTGACCCTGTTACGGCTGGCATCGTTATGTTTTTGACCGCAGCATCATTGTGTTTGTTAAGCGTTGGTATTTTTGCTTTTGGTCTGAAGTCAGGTACCCCGGTTAGTGTTATGGCGCGACCACCACTCCCTGAGTTGCTTACAAGTGGTCTTCGCGCTGCCAAAAACCCCAAGGTGGCGTTGTCGTATGGTGCGGCATTTGCGGGTCGTTCTGATAATGCGATAAAGGGGCTGTTTATTTCTTTGTGGGCGATTCAGATTGCACAGTTGGCGGGCACACCGGTCTCCGATGCGCTTGCTGGGGCAGGACGATTGATGGGGGTTATGGGTGCAGTAATATTGGTCTGGACTCCCTTGTTTGGCTGGATACTGGATAAGATTGACCGGCTTTCCGGACTGGCAATAGCGATGGGTTTGGCCGGACTGGGTTACTTGTCTATGGGATTGGTCAAAGACCCACTGGACCCGTCTAATATTCCTTTGTTTATTCTGCTGGGTATCGGTCAGGGCAGTGCAATAATTGGCTCGGTTACTCTTGTTGGTCAGGAGGCAAAGGCTTCCGAGCGAGGCACTATCATTGCGACCAGTGGACTTTTTGGTGCTGTCGGCATCTTGTTTTCGGCGGTAATAGGTGGGCGCCTATTTGATGCCATTGGGCCAGCGGCACCATTTCAATTGCTGGGAGGTTTGCAGCTTGTGTTGTGTGTCTTAGCTGTATTGGTGCGTGTCTTTAGTTCTGGTTCTCGAGTCCGGAGCTAAGTTTTTTGATGTAGTCATCTACCCAGTTTCTTAGCCGGTATCTGTCGACGATGCTGCTGTCTATTGGCTCGTAATCTGAGCGAAAAAAATCCAGATCGACGAATGGGTTCTTGCTGTCGATACAGTAAATGTTCCTCTGATTGAAAAACGGATATTGTTTTACGACTGAGTTTGTCGTAATTAGTTTTCGCTGATACCCAAGGGTTTCGAAAACCCTGAACGATAAGCCATTTTGTTTGGCATGCCCGACATCGAGTATGCTCTTGCTGTTTTTGATAGCGTTGGTTAAGTTTTCGCCCATTAATGGCTTATCGATAATTTTTACTCGTGAGTGAGTTACATATTTTCGCCTATGTTCAGATTGAACGTAGATGAGAATGTTGCAGCTTAATCTGGGGTTTGCATCTAGGAACTGTTCGATAAAGTGGTAGCGTTTTTTATCGTAGCTCATGACTCCGAAGACGTCATATTCGTATGTCTCCGGGGCAGCCAAGGGCTGGATATCATCATCCAGATAGTTGGTGGTTTCCATGAACCCGTAAAGACGGACATCTTCAGGGTCGAAGCTGATGACACTATCGAAGCGATCTATATGCTTGAAGAAGTTGGGCTCTTTTCCTGAGCTATCCCATAAATGGCACGTCAGAGACCTGCACATTGTTCTTAGTATGCTCAGATGTTTGAGGTTGCATGTGTCAGGGTGGTTCAGGATGACCAGATCATAGAGATTATCTCTATGATCTGCCGCCAGCTTGCTTAGATATCGCTCGATAGTTGCTTCACGCCATTCCTGTTTAAGGTTTCGGTTGAGGAATGTACGAAAGAAGAAGTTGCCTACTCTCTGGATGTTGTTTTTGTAACGAAACTTTGAAACCTCGCCTAGCTCGAGTAGTTCCACTCGATGACCTTTTGACTTCAGTGTGTCGACTATTGGCGTGTAAAGCCCGTGAAAATTCCGGTTTACTATTACCAAAATATTCATGTTTTCTAGGGAGTTTGACGGCTTCATGATATTGGGATTATCTCCTTAAAGCGTGGCTAAATCGACCTGTATTTGGCATGAACCCTTCGTGTCTGCCTGCTATGATTCGTACAGAGTTATGTTTGCCAGGGTTTTTATGAGTATTTCTTCTAGGGTGGGTAGTACATCCGGGTATCAGTCCTTTAAACAATGGTGGCGCCGCATGCGTCAGCATCGGAAAGATGTGCAGTTGGTATTCGCTCGTGTGTTGTTTGACCGCCGGCAGTCAATGGCTCCTTACGACCCATCTGGAACTAAGCGCATCGCTGTATTTCGCTGGGATGACAAACTTGGCGATAGCATCATGGCTACCTTGTTTGTAGATGCCGTAAATCGTGAGCGTCCCGATATTGAGATCACATATATCACGGGAAAGCAGGGACAATCGCTATTGGGCGGATGGGCTGCGATTAGTAACCTTGTCGTTTGTGGGCGTCGGGGTTGGAAGGCAGCTTGGTCGCTGCGTAAGCTCAAAGGCAAGTTTGATCTTGTGCTTGAGCTTAGTAGCGGGATGAGCGCATACGAACTGTTTGCGCTACGACAACTGAGGGCAAAGCACTACCTTGGCTATGGTAAACAGGACTATGCTCTGTTCGATTTGAACGTAGGCGATGATGCAATTCACTTTGCCCAGCGTTATCTGGCCGCCGCCGCGATGGCAGTAGGCAGGCCAGTTGAAGGTCATTTCTATTTGCCGGAATCGGGTGATGCTACGCGCATAGCTCAAGACTATATTTCTTCTAAGCCTGAGCAGAGCAAGAAGGTGCTGATCAACCTTTTTGCAGCGGGCAAGCACAGAAGTTTTACAGATGCAGATGCGGAACGGTTTCTTCGTTGGTGGTTAGATCAGTGGTCTGATATCGAACTTATGTTGCTGTCTGTTCCTGGGCGAGAGGAACAGTTGGATAGATTATTGGCGACTATTGGTTCGCCTCGAATCAGCCGAACACCTTCTCCAGCCACTATAGAGCTCACAATTGGCTTAGCCCGGGCGGCAGATTTTGTTTTTTCACCGGATACCGCTGTTGTCCATATGGTTGCGGCTCTCGATTGTCCGATGATCGCAGTGTATCGACTTAAGGGGCAAGAGTTTGATTCGTGGCGCCCTTCGGGGCGTAACGCCCGAGTGCTATTCAATCGTCAGGCTACAGACAAGTACGATAGAGTTTCAGCAGCCGATTTTTCTTGGTCGATGCTGAAGCAGGAAGTTGACGACATTATTGCGTAGGAATTTCATGGTATTAGTTTCTCGTAATAGGCAATTGCGTTGCGGTGTTACAATAAACTGAATTTTTTTAGCCGTTGATTTCGATGCTTGAGCTTGGTTTAAAAATATTTCTTAGCTATCTGTTGGGCTCCATTAATGGAGCTCTATTGATAGGTCGTGCGCGTGGCGTTGATATACGACAGCACGGCAGCGGTAACGCGGGCGGCACCAATGCGCTTCGGACCCAAGGCAAGGCTTTCGCTATCGGCGTTATGGCCATTGATATTTTGAAGGGCGTTATCCCGCCATTGTTGCTTCCTCTATTGGCAATCCCCGGGGTTCCTTTGGACCCGGACGTGTCGCGTGAGTGGCTTGTCTACTCGTGTGGCATAGCGGCTGTCGTCGGCCATTGCTATCCGATTTGGTTTAACTTCGAAGGCGGTAAAGGCGCGGCAACAGCTGTCGGCGTAATCGCCGCAGCAGCGCCTATATTGCTTGTCCCAGCGTTGATCGCGTGGGTGCTGACGTTAAAGCTTTTCGGATTTGTCGGTTTGGCAACTATTGCAGCAGCTATGGCTATGCCATTGTTTGTGTTGGTTACCGCTTGGCCGGAGCATTGGCCCCTGTTTTTGTTCTCATCATTGCTTGGGCTTTTTGTTTTTTTTACTCATCGTTCAAATGTTCGCAAGTTCGTATCTCGCGACTCCAGTGTTGATGTGAAACCCTGGATAGACACCGGTCGTAGCTAGTTCATGCAGACTCAACAAAGATTGCTAACGATGTTAGGGGATGGTGCTGTTCATTCCGGTAATGAGTTGGCTGCGGCCTTGGGCGTGTCACGAGCTGCGGTATGGAAGCAATTGCAGCGACTCCGGGCCCTGGGTGTGGAGATCGATGGAGAGGCCGGTCATGGCTATCGGCTTCGTCATGTATATGAGCCGCTTGATTACGAGTTAATCATGTGTGACGTGGATGAGTCAGTCACCAAATCTTTAGAATCTTTGAGCGTCTGCTGGGAGTGCGATTCTACGAATAATATGGTTTTAAAGTCGCTTCAAAACGCACCCCTAGCTCCGGGTTTAATGATGGCCAGTGTTGCTGATTATCAGACCGGAGGTCGTGGGCGCCGCGGTCGGCGATGGGTTTCACCTCCTGGTTGTGGTGCGTGGTTATCGGTTAGTTATACATGGGATGCGCCACCGGCCGACCTTCCTGCATTGAGCTTGTCTGTGGGCGCGCATGTTTTACGTCTTCTCAAATCGTGCGGCGCAAGCTCCTTGAGCTTGAAGTGGCCAAATGACTTGCTGTCTGATGGCAGGAAGCTTGGGGGCATTCTTATTGATGTTCAGGGTGATATTGCTGGCCCTTTAACTGTTGTGGTTGGTGTGGGCATAAACATTGATGTGCCTGAGGCGGTTATGGAGCAGGTTCTTGCTGATGGGGGGCAGCCGCCCATTGGTTTGCGTGAAATAGGCGTGGCTTGCACGCGGAGTGTGCTTGTCGGGAAGCTTATTTCAGCTATTGCGAGCGTGCTGCAAGGATATTCGAACAATGGCTTTGTGGCCGACCGTGAGTTTTGGTGTCAGCATGATTTTCTGAAAGGGTGCATCGTGCAGGTCAGTGGTGCTGAAGATGTTCACGGTACCGCAAAGGGTGTCGACGATCATGGTTACCTGATTTTGCAGACAGCAGAAGGCGAGCGGCTGATTGGTGCTGGTGATGTTACGTTGCGTGCGAAGCCTGTTGGGGATGATGCTGAATGAACTTGCTCTTAGATATAGGCAATACGCGGATAAAGTGGGCTGTACATGACGGTTCATCGGTGTGCGATAAGTTCGTTGCAAGTGGCGACGTGGTTCACCAGTCGAATGTAGCTGCGGCCCTTGATCAAGTGCATACCTATGTGGAGTCTTCACTCAGTACCGCTATCACTGGCATATGGGTCGTGAATGTTGCCGGCGCTCCTGTTCGAAAAGAGGTGGAGCTATTTGTTCAGCAGCGGTACTCACTTATCGCGAGATTTGCAGAGAGTGGGGTTTCGGCCCCGGGTTTAGCAAATGCGTACAAGGATGCATCTCAGTTAGGAGCGGATCGCTGGCTTGCCATGACTGGGGCGGTGGCGCTAGTCAGTGAGCCCGTTTGTGTAGTCGATGCTGGCACCGCCGTAACCATAGATTTTGTTGCTCAAGGTAAGCATCTTGGCGGGTTGATCTTGCCGGGTCTGGCTTTGATGCAATCTGCATTGTTTAGTTCTACCGGTGATATTGAGCGCTTTACCCATCCTTTGGGTGAGGATCTTAATTTTGAAGAGTTGGGTGTCGATACGGATACCGCCGTTCGTCATGGATCCGTGCAGGCTGTGGCTGGCGCTATTCAGTTCGCGATTAGGCAGCAGTCGGAAAGCTTTGGTGCCTTTAAGTTGCTATTAACGGGTGGTGATGCACCCATACTGATTCCTGTATTGGATTGTAGTGCTGCAGATTACAGGCCGATGTTGGTCCTTGAAGGTTTAGCAGAGTTAGCGGGTGCCAGTTGAGACGCGCGCTGCTAATTTTACTGCTGATCAATTTATTAGTCCTTATTTGGTACAACTGGATTGATGTAGACCCTCGCCCAACTATGATGTCAGCGGCAGAAAATACCTCAGAAAGCCAGGCCGTTGGCTCTGTTTCTGATGAGAGGGATAATGCGGCAAGAGGCAGTTCTTCTGCCGTGCCTTACGGAGATGTAGCCGCCGTAGCCGAGTCGTTTGATGCAGGAAATACCTCTCAGGAGGCCTGTTTTATTGGAGGCAGCTATCAGACGGCTGACGCTGCGAAAGTGCTGGTTGACGATTTGGCACTCAGCAATATTCGTGCGGAGGTGCGCACGGCGGTGGGTAAAGAGTGGAGCGGGCATTGGGTGCTCGCCAATGGGCTTCCCAGTAAAGACAGCGCAAGTGCTGCAGTTGCTCAGTTAAAAAGCGCGGGGATTGATGATGGTTATGCTCTCCAAGATGCAGATGGGGAGGGTTGGCTTGTCTCGCTAGGAATATTTAAGAATAGCGCAAGTGCAGATGCTGTCGCCGCTGCTGCACGACCTGCCGGACTTAATTTGCAGATTCGGGATCGCTACAAATCTGTCGGAGTTTTCCGGGTAATGGTCTACGCGGATGCTTCTCAGTTGGCGTCATTGGTAGAGCCTGACTTCGTTGCCGGTGGCCTTGAAGCTCCCTGTGATAGCCAGTTGTAGCTACTTTCGAGCGTGTCGCAGCCCAGCCTAGCGTGCAAACTTTAAAAATATTCTGCGTAAAGCCTTGCCGAGTGACGCGAGATTTAATTAGAATGCCGCGCCTCGAGTGCGAACGCGCATCGGGTTTGTTTGGATTGCTGCCGGAATGGCTCAATTGGTAGAGCAACCGCCTTGTAAGCGGTAGGTTGGGGGTTCAAGTCCCTCTTCCGGCACCATTTCCAAGCCAGAATGCCATTCTGGCTCATTAATCGCATTTTCTTGCGATAGAGAAAAACGAGTTACCTTGCTTAGATTGCTGCGCCGCTATCGGCAGAGTTGACCGTTTCGAATAGTTGTCTGGTCCATGAAAAATTACTGCTTTCAATGCAGCAGACTGTTGACATAGGCAAGGCAAACCCAGAGAATGCCCTGCTCGCACCTCGGAGGGGTACCCAAGCGGTCAACGGGGGCAGACTGTAAATCTGCTGGCTTTGCCTTCGTAGGTTCGAATCCTGCCCCCTCCACCATTTCTTACGAAACGGGGCGTCTCTTTTAAAATAGAGATGTTTTTCAGTATCTTACGAATGGAATGGGGTAGCGAAGCGCGGATAACGACGATAATAATTGTCGCGCTCCGCACATAGTTTAGATAGATCAGGGAGTCCAGACTTTAGGTCGGGGCAGGCTTCCCTGCTCTTGTGTGTTTGTTAATGCCTTGTTGGTTTTTGCGCTGTAACGGGTCTTTTTTTACAGAATTGCCCCGGCTTTGCTTGCCAATTTAGGAGCGTTTGGAAGCGTTTTTTTAGAGGTATGACTGCTGGCTGACTGAATCTGTTCTAGAAAGCGGGTGTAGTTCAAAGGTAGAACCTCAGCCTTCCAAGCTGATGATGTGGGTTCGATTCCCATCACCCGCTCCATCTGCCTTTCGATAGTGCAGTGGTGAGGGCGAAGCGGCAGAGAATGACGAGAAAAGGGAAGGCTTGAATTAGGCCCACGTAGCTCAGCGGCAGAGCACTTCCTTGGTAAGGAAGAGGTCACGAGTTCGATTCTCGTCGTGGGCTCCATAAGAATTTAGAGTTTTAGTAGTTTATTTATTTGATTAGTACAGCCAGCGATAGCTGGCAACAGAGATCTGGAGATCGATTCGATGGCTAAAGAAAAGTTTGAGCGTAATAAGCCGCATGTAAACGTGGGCACA
>CBDTTT010000049.1:0-8188 GCA_965363345.1 uncultured Chromatiales bacterium | reverse complement strand
GTACGGCGGCGGGCTATTTGGCAGCCGCAAATACCAGCGGCGCGATTTTGGGCCCCCTGATCGGGCCGGCATTGTTCACCATAGCGCCGAGCGTGCCGATGTTTGCCGCAGCCGGCCTGTTCGGCCTGCTCAGCATCTACGCCCTAACTATCAAGATCAAAGACCATCACTAGAGCCTGATCATCAAGCCATTTTGGCATACGGCTTCTGCCACAAAATTGACAACAAGTCGAAATAGGATATAAATACAAAGCGATCAGGCAATCAAAGGGGAAGACAATGGCTGCAGCAGCAGAATCAATTGGTTCAAGAATGACCGATGCAGAGCGCGAACGTGCCGATGCCATCATGCGCGGCTGGTTCGCCTTTAATGTCGAAGCCCTGGAACTCGAAACTGCCTGCAACAAAGTACTCGATTCCATCGGCCGCAAAGCAGCCGATGTGATTGCAGAGGAAATCGGTGTTGACCACGACCTCATCGGTGGCCGCAACGAAGAATTTGGTCGTCTGCTAGCCGATGCGGTACGCACCTATCACATGCAACTGCCGTACCAGCATCAAATGAATGATGCCCTAATCAAAGAACAACTCAAAACGATCGAGTATGTGCAAGAAAAGGGCATTGAAGCTGAGTACATCGGACATGATGTGGATTCGATGAAAGAAATCTTTGAAGAGCGACGTTACTGGATAGAACAGACCGGTGATATCGCACTTGCACTCGATGCCATTACAACGCCCACCTGTTTCCGCAACCTTACGGTTGCTGAAGGCATCGAGTTTAACGAAGACCGAACCTCAATCAGTTGGGTGTCGCCCTACAAACGCATACTCGAGAAAGGTTGGCTGAGAAACATCTGGACCGGGGTTACTGAGCAGTACATTCATGACAAATGGACGATCCCCCGCATGGAAGGTTATCAACATCACTTCGGGGTGAAATTTGTTGTCGATCCTTGGGATGAAGCAAGCCGTATCGTAAAGGTTACAGTGCACCCGGCAGAATAAGCTGCAGAACTAAGAAAAAAGACAACAAAAAAGCCGGCAAAATGCCGGCTTTTTTGTTTGACGTACCTGAGAAAACTAAGCTACATCAGTACGGAAACGCTCCATCAACTCTGAATCGATACCATACTCTTCTGACATTTCGACAAAGCGCTTGGCTGTCACTTCAGTGTCGCCCTTGCCCTTGGCAAAGTCTTCTACTGATGTACAAACCATCTGGCGCATCGTGGTCGGCACGGCCATTAGGCCCTTTTGTGCTGCTGCTTCCCACGGAATATCCATCTTAACCTTGCCACCCTTCTGGCCACCCGGAGGCTCTTCCAGCTCATGCATGGTCACATCACTAGAGGTCTTGGCATGATAGTAATAACGTCGATTCTGATCGCCCAAACCAACGGGTAGGTCCATCTTCTGTATTCGCTCGCCACGATCCATGTCCTTAAGACCTTCCTCCATCACAATCGCTTCGATATTAGCGATAACAATGCCGCTGCTCTTCGGCAAGCGGATGATTTCATGAACGGTACATTCGGCGATCTGTGGGCACTCAGCAAGGCTAGGCGGCTTCACATGCAATGATGGAATCGGAGTAAAGCGGGTATGCTCTAACTCATTAACACCTTCTGGCCAGAAGCGTGCTGTTTCCATCATGTCGTCGAGATAGTCAGCTGGCGGGCAGTTAATCACGAACTCACCGGTATCAATTATATTCTGGAAAGTATGTGACTCCTGACGAAAACCCACCATCATGCGTGGTGTTTTGGCCATCACATCATATTGCATGATATGCGAATACGGTGCGGCGTTAACGTTACCCTCTTTATCGAGTGTCGTAATGACGGTAATCAGCTTGGGGAATAACCAGATGTCTGAATACCAAAACGGTTTTATCTTAATCTCTTCTTTAGCCATGAGGCCCTCTACCAATTTTTGGTTCTAAATACTGTGGATGTTCACAATAGCATCGCTTAGAGCCTTAAGCCGCACCTGTTACCAAATGTTACCTGCGCGCTCCGCATAATGAACAGATTCAACATTTGCAGTTAAATCAGCGATAATTCGCATGTCAATTAGCAGAAGGATTAGAAGCGTGGCAGCAGACCCTTGGATAGACCAACACCTCGAGCTTATCCCCGAACAGGGCCTCATCCTTGATCTGGCCTGCGGCAAAGGTCGTCACAGCCATATTGCGCTGCAGCGCGGCTATGCTGTAATTGCCCTGGATCGCGACATAAGCCATTTTACCGATGCTGCAATCACGCCCAAGAATACGCCTCTTGAATTGTTACAGTACAACATCGAAACACAAGCATGGCCCTTTCCGGCAGAGTTCTTTGCTGGCATCGTGGTCTGCAATTACCTGCATAGGCCACTCTTCCCGCAACTTATCGAAAGCCTTAGCAGCAATGGTGTGCTGATCTATACCACCTTCGCTGAGGGCAACCAACAATTCGGCAAACCAACTAACCCTGACTTTCTTCTTCAAACTGACGAATTAAAGCTGATGCTGGCGCCTGAACTTGAGATCATAGACTTCCAGCAGGGCCCGGTTGAGGTGCCCAGACCTGCTGTGCGCCAAAGTATTGTTGCGCGAAAGTCAGCAACAAAGCTGCGGCATTCATCGAATCTAAGCAGATGGCAATAACGAAACCAATCACAACTCTGTAATATCCGGTATAAATGATGAAGCATGCACACACACTAAAGCCTCTGATACTTGCCATACTGGCAAGCCTGCTCCTCTCCGCCTGTGCGAGTCACGATATGCAACCACTTGAAGCATCTAAACAGCCCATCGAACTCGAACGCTTTATGGGTGACTGGTATGTCATCGGCAGTATTCCTGTCACCATCCCGGGCTTCAGTGAAGCCGGCGCGCACAATGGCATGGAGTCCTATAAGCTCACCGCCGATGGCACCATCCTGACAACCTACACCTTTCGCAAAGATGCATACGATGGCAAAGAAAAGCGCTTCACCCCAAAAGGCTGGGTTTACAACACCACGACTAATACCGAATGGCGCATGCAATTCTTATGGCCCTTCAAAGCAGCGTATCTGGTCGCGTGGGTCGATGACGACTATCAGGAAACCATTGTCGCAGTGCCAAATCGCAAGTACATCTGGCTGATGGCACGCAATTGGCAAATGTCCGATGAGCGCTATCAGGAACTTGTCGATATGGCTGCGGAAATGGGTTATGACGTGAGTCTAATCCAGAGAATCCCGCAGCAATGGTGAGTGCTGGAAAAGGACACCAAAAAGGACGGACTCATCGTAGTCATGATTTCGCCGGGACGGGTCGACACTCAACTCATGCGTGATTCCGGCTGGACAGGGCCTTCGATCTCAACAGAAAAAAGCGCTGTCGCTGTCATAAAAAAATTGCCGCGCTGGACGAATCCATGCGCGGCAAATTGATGATGTACAACGGGAAGATTATTCCCTGGTAACTTCAGCCTAGTACCGGAACCTACAGTCACCGTTACCTTAATGCAAACTAGCCCGTTGCAGAGCGCGATGCACGGCGTCGATCAGCCTCGCTAAGATGCTTCTTACGCAGACGAATACTCTTCGGAGTTACCTCGACTAATTCATCGTCATCGATAAATTCAAGCGCCTGCTCGAGCGAGAACTTAACCGGAGGACTCAGAGTAAGCGCCTCATCATTACCTGCGGCACGAATATTATTCAGCTGCTTCGCTTTAGTCGGGTTAACGCCAAGGTCATTGGAGCGGCTATGAATGCCTATAAGCATGCCTTCGTAAACCTCAATACCATGACCGAGGAACAAGCGGCCGCTGTTCTGCAAATTAAACAGGGCATAAGCCAAGGCCTTGCCTTTTGTCATCGAAACAAGAACACCATTGCTACGCTGGCCAATCTCGCCAGGGGAACGTGTGTCATAACCGTCAAACACAGAAAATAACAAGCCGGTGCCCGCTGTCGTAGTCAGATACTCAGTACGGAAACCGATCAGGCCACGTGACGGAATTCGATACTCGAGACGCATACGACCACGACCATCAGGCTCCATGTTTTGCAGTTCGCCTTTGCGCTCCGCAAGACGGGTCATCACGCCACCCTGATACTCTTCTTCAAAGTCGGCGGTAACCATTTCCCACGGCTCGGTGATCACGCCGTCTTCGTCGTGGTAAATAACTTCCGGGCGGGACACAGCAATTTCGTAACCTTCCCGGCGCATCGTTTCGATTAATACAGAAAGATGCAGTTCGCCGCGTCCGGAGACACGGAACTTATCCGGATCTTCAGTTGGCTCAACACGAAGTGCAACGTTATGTTTTACTTCCTGCTCCAAGCGCTCAGCAATCTGACGACTGGTAACATACTTGCCTTCTAAGCCTGCAAATGGAGATTTGTTGACCTGGAAGGTCATGCTAATGGTGGGCTCATCAATCTCCAGTGGCGGCATTGCTTCGGGGTGTTCGCGGTCACACAGGGTGTCGGAGATATTAAGATCTTCAATGCCACTAAAAACAATAATGTCGCCGGCGGTGGCTTCTTCTACCTTACGGCGCTCAAGGCCATGGAAACCGTACACTTCAAGTACCCTACCATTACGCTGCTTGCCATCAGAGCCAACAATCGCTACGGCTGTATTCGGGCTGATTTTGCCGCGAGTAACACGGCCAATGCCCAGCACGCCGACATAAGAATCGTAATCGAGGCTTGATACCTGCAGCTGCAACGGGCCATCTGCATCAACTTCAGGTGGCGGCACAGAACTCATAATCGTTTCGAATAACGGGTCCATATCACCTTCACGAATGTCTGATTCCAAACCGGAATAGCCGCCAAGTGCAGAGCAATAGATCACAGGAAAATCGAGCTGCTCATCAGTAGCGCCCAATTTGTCAAACAACTCGAAGGTCTGATCCAGAACCCAGTGGGGACGAGCACCATCACGATCAATTTTATTAATCACAACAATCGGTTTAAAACCGTGCGCAAATGCCTTCTCGGTCACAAAACGAGTTTGGGGCATCGGGCCATCTACAGCGTCTACCAGTAGCAATACACTATCAACCATCGACAGCACACGTTCTACTTCACCACCGAAGTCGGCATGTCCCGGAGTGTCAACAATATTGATACGTGAATCACCCCAGTTAACTGCCGTGTTCTTCGACGAAATAGTAATGCCACGTTCACGTTCCTGATCGTTAGAGTCCATTGCGCGATCAACCAGATTGGCACGCGAATCCAAAGTTCCGGATTGTCTTAACAACTGATCAACCAGCGTGGTTTTGCCGTGGTCGACGTGAGCAATAATCGCAATATTGCGAAGATGTTTTACTGAACTCATGGGATTCTCTTCAGGGGTATATCGAATAAGGAATGAAAATAAGTATGAAGCCGGAAGTCAGGCTTCAGGCACCCCGCAGGAACACCGGGGTAGCAAGTGGCGCGAATTATAGAGCAGCCGCCGCCGCATGTAACCCGTTTTAAGACTATTGAGCCTGTCCGAATGAATTATGGGCCGCCAAGAGCAAATTGCGGGCTACCTGCGGGTGCTACACTGCTGCCATGAAAAGCCCTGATGCCAGCAGTCTTGCCTACCAAAACCTTCAGCCCGACGACATTCTCGATGCCGTCGAGGAACTGGGTTTTCCTTGTGATGGGCGGATGCTTGCGCTTAATAGCTATGAAAACCGGGTATATCAGGTCGGTCAGGACACAGGACGGGCCTTAGTGGCCAAGTTCTATCGCCCCGCCCGGTGGAGCGATGCGGCAATCCTGGAAGAACATCAGCTCGCAGAAGAGCTCAGCAATGCTGAAATACCGGTATTGGCCCCTCTGGCGAAAAACAACACGACACTCTTTAGTCATAAGCATTTCCGCTTTGCTCTTTATATATGCCATGGTGGCCGCGCTCCTGAGCTCGACAATCTGGAGCTGCTGGAGCAATTGGGACGACTGGTGGCACGTATTCATCTGATCGGTGAGCAGCGAGATTTTGAACATCGCCCTGTTTTAGATATGGAATCCTTTGGCATCGATTCTTGTCGCTACCTGCTCGACAACGATTTTATTCCCAGCGCACTCATCGAAAGCTACACCAGCATTTGTGAAAACCTCTTCGTGCATATAGAAGACTGCTATGACCGCGCCGATCACCCGGAACATATTCGGCTGCATGGCGACTTTCACCCCGGCAACGTACTGGTCAATGAAGACCGTCTGCATATTGTGGATTTAGATGATGCACGCAGTGGTCCGGCTGTTCAGGACCTCTGGATGTTTCTGTCCGGCAATCGCGAAGAGCAAACACCACAGCTTGAAGCCTTGCTAAGCGGCTACAGCGAATTCAGGCACTTTGATGCCCGCGAACTCCACCTAATCGAGGCGCTCCGCTCACTGCGTATTCTGCATTACGCCGCATGGCTCGCACGGAGACAAGATGACCCTGCCTTTCAGATTGCGTTTCCCTGGTTTAAGGACCTGCGCTATTGGGATGAACATGTCCTTGCACTAAAAGAACAGTTGGCGCTGATGCAGGAGCCTCCGCTGGAATGGCTTGACTAGAAATGCTCAAGCGTCTATCCAACGTTCTTCATAGAGGCTCGTCGGTCTATACCTTCATTCTTGTCACGCTGCTCTATGCTTTTTTTATTGCTAGCGTAATGCCTCAACAAAGTCTTGATAGTGCAATGTACGCTGGTGACTGGGGTGCACCGGACCGACACTTTTTCTACACGCCCAACGAACTCTATACCTCGTTAAGCACCTGGGGTGATGAGGGTCGTCTCGACTACATAGAGTTTCGCTTGGGTGCCGATATCATTTGGGCACTTGCCTATGCCGGTTTCCTAATCACGCTCACAAGCATATGCACGCGCAAGGTCTTTACACCAACAGACTGGCGACAGCGGTTTAACTTAGTTGCAGTTGTGCCACTGCTTGCCGATTACACTGAGAATAGTTTAGGAATTTGGCTTGTATCCGCCTGGCCGGAACGCCTGGACACAATTGCATGGCTCGCAGCCGTCATCACGAGCATCAAATGGACATCGCTCGTGATAGCCCATCTAATACTTATATACGTACTGCTTGCGTGGCTGCGAGGAATGGCAGCTGCTTGGAAAAACTAAGTGCTCGCTACTTCAGGCAATCCGATCTTGTGGTCGGTGTTGTGCAGGTAGTCGTTAAACACATGCTCAGCGGTGAGCAACTGATAGCTGCCATCTTCAAGCTTATTACTCGTGTCTTTAAGACGGTAAGCATAGTGACCACAGGTATAAACATTGTGCTTGCTGAAGTGATAGCAGGTGCACATCTTGTCGGTCACGGGGAGCTTCTTACCCTTCTCGTCTAACCCGGTGGCATCGTAAGCATCAATATACAAACACGTGCCCTTGCTGCTCAGGATGTAACCGAAAGGCTCGCACTGAGGTTTAACATTAGAGCCAATGCACGGACTGCTTTTCAGCATCCGCATGAGGTAACCCGTTGCAGACAGACCGTTAACGACAACATCTTCCTCGTCGGCCTCAAAATACTTCTGCTTAACGTTATCGGGTAGACCGCACTCTTTGGTGACCGTAAAACGGGTGGCCAACTGCACTGCCGCGGCTCCTGCCTGCAGATACTCTGTCGCATCAGTAGCGGTAAACACACCACCTGCGGGAATAACTGCAATCGGTAGGTTCTCTTCGCGAACAAAATCCATCACTTCGTCAAATACATCCTTCAACGAGTAATCTGCCCAGTCATCGCCAAAGCCAAGATGACCACCAGCAAGCGGACCTTCAACAATGACATAGTCCGGAATGCGATCGACACGTTTACCACTGCGCAAAAATATTTTTAAAGCACGAACGCTGGATACAATAATGCCGATATCCATATCTCTGAAGCGTTTATTGTCGGCCATCAGGCGCAGGCTTTGGTTATGCAACCCTGCAGACAGCGTAATGCCATCAATACCCGCATCCATCGTTGCGTTCAAACGCACGCGAAGCGTGTCGCCGGCAGAGCCCATGGTAAGTTTTTCCATGATATTGGCCCAGATAGCACCCGGTCCTTTCTTGCGTGCCATGGCGGCAGTAACAATCGAATGCTGCGCCTCATACAGGCGCTCAAGATTAAATTTAACCAGCGATTTATCGGAGGTGTTGCGACTGGCTTTATGTTCGGTTGTCTTTTCTTTGGTGTAATGGGT
>CBDTTT010000048.1:0-8356 GCA_965363345.1 uncultured Chromatiales bacterium | reverse complement strand
GATGGCGGCCTGGCTCGCCACCACGAAGAAATAGAACAACATATCGCAAGTACTGGTGCCATTGGCACTGGGCGTTTCAGGCGTCAGGTACCAGCGATCCAGATGGTTCTGCGTAATCTCGAAAGCACTGCCGACCATCATAAGAATAATTGCTACATAGAACATCCACGGGTAGTCAGCCCGCAATTGCAATTGTTCTGCCTGCTGCTGAACGACAACGAGCAATACCAGCGGGATTAACAAAGCATATAAATGAGCGCCCAACACCCACACAGCAACACCTGTTGGTAACTGAACCTGTCTCATAGCCACACCTTTTTTGGATTTATCATCCTGCTTACTCAATCAGATACCCTTCCCTCTGGACTCATTTGAAAGTGTGCCTCACAATCTACAACATGAATGACAAAACAAACAACCTGCCACTGCAGCTGCCTAAGGGCTGGATCAATGGGCTGGTGCCGACAATGAACAATACAGGCTTCATGTTTGAGGTTCTGGATGACTATGCGAAAGACTTCATCAGCTACAGCGGCTCTATTGAAGAGCCGGTGCTGGAAATGGGATGCGCCTATGGCATAGCAACTATTGCGGCCCTTGAAGCAGGCGCAACTATGCATGCCTGCGATATTGATCAGCGGCATCTGGACATACTCATATCACGGACGCCTGAAGCGCTGCGCAGTAAACTTACCACCAGTATTAAAAAACTGCCGGATGCGGATTTGAAGGAAAATCACTATGGTGCAATTCTCTGCTCTCGCGTATTTCATTTCCTGACGGGGGACGACATCGATAAGTCACTTGCCAATATGTATCGCTGGCTCAAACCCGGCGGCAAGTTGTATCTGATTGCCGACACACCGTTTGGTGTCTGGAGGAACTTTATTCCAGTCTGGGAAGCTAATCACGCAAGCAACGAACGCTGGCCGGGATACATGGAACCACTGCTCGATTTCTTGCCCTATAAACCCACCGGCGAAGATAAGGGCCCGCCTTTTATGAATCTTATGAGCCCGGAACTGCTCACCAGAGCGTGCGAAGAAGCAGGCTTCAAGAAGATTAGTGCCGACTGGATAGCCCGCGAAGACTTTAGCGGTAGGGGAAAAATGGACGGGCGCGAAAATTGCGGTATCGTAGCCATCAAGCCGGAATAAGCGCACCACCTGCTATCTCATAGGAGACGATCATGATTAAAGGCTTTCACCATGCAGCGCTCTCAACGCCCGATCTCGGACGTTGCCTTCAGTTCTACACCGAAGTAGTTGGTTGTGAGATCGCCTACGAATTTGGTTGGCCTGCAGGTACGCCAGACGCCGACAAGGTAACCGGCCTAGAGAACTCTGAAGCCAAAGCCGCCATGTTAAAACTGGGAGAGAGCTTTCTGGAAGTATTTGAATTCAGTTCGCCACAACCCAAACATCGGCATGGCGAACGCCCGGTATGTGATAACGGCATTTCACATATTGCAGTTGAGGTTAAAGACATCCAATCGGAGTACGTCCGTATGAAAGCGGCGGGCATGCAGTTCCACTCAGAACCCATGGCTCAGGAAAGTGGCTTTATGGTTTACGGGCGGGATCCGGATGGCAACGTTGTTGAGCTCATCGAATACACCTGAAGCCCTAATTTAGATATAGTTAAACTGTGAAAAGTCTGCGCGAACAAGTTGAAGAATTACTGCCCAACTGGCAAAGCTGGTATCCAAGCTTATTCGATGCTGCGGAAGACCTCGGTGTCATTCGTGCGCGTGTATGCGACCCTAATTCGCTCAATCTAAACACCCGCCATCAATCTATTGTTGACGAGGCAAAAGCAGCGCACCGAGAACAATGGGGCGGCGATTAAACTAAAGCTCTACCTTATCAATTAGAGCCGACGGTGTTGGAAAAACAAAACCATAAAAAAAGCCCGGGTCGTTAAACCCGGGCTTTTATCTCGTACAGACAGAAATAGCTTAAGCAATCTTCACATCAGGAATGTTGAATAGGCTCTTCCATTCTTTGGCGATGAGCAGATCCATAAGCTCGGAGTTCTTACCTTCCTGCTTCTTCTCCATCTCAAACATCATGGTCGCCAGTGATTCATCGACCTGAGGGCCGAATAGGCTGCGCAGATACTCAAGCGGTACACGAGGTTCTTCGTCATCAAAGGTGCCGTCTTCATTAAAACGAGGCGGCAACATCGGTGGCACGTAGAAGACATTCGGCTCGGTGCCAAACTCAGGATGCAGTGGCAGCGCCACTTTCCACTGGTTTACCAGCTTGTCGATCGGGCCATCTTTGTCTTCTAAGAAGCCAACGAAACGCAGGCGACCGGGGCACTGACGGGCGCAGGCCGGAGCCACGCCTTCTTCTAAGCGAGGGAAGCAGAAAATACATTTCTGGCTCTTGCCGGAGACATAGTTGAAATACACTTTGTCGTAAGGGCAGGCTTTGTTGCACTCGCGGAAGCCCTGACACTTGTCCTGATCAACCAGCACGATGCCGTCCTGTTCGCGCTTGTAGATAGCACGCACGGGGCAGGCTTCCAAGCACGCAGGCTTGGTGCAATGGTTGCAGAGTCGTGGCAGATAGAAGTGATAGTTGTTCGGGTAGTCGCCGCTAGATGTATCCTCATCGTAGTTGGCACCCTTGCCCATCTCACGTTCCTGCTTCAGAATTTCTTCAGTGCCTTTGAAATACACTTCATCGAAGTTCAGGGGAATCTCTTCACCGTGATCTTCTTTCTTCGGCAATGCACCGGGCTTAAGGCCGGTACCGGCTTCGTTCCAACCGCCGCCGCCTTCTTCCCAGTAACGGGGATAGCCCGGGCCGGGTTTTGTCTCAACGTTATTCCACAGCATATACTCCTGGCCGGGTTCGTCCGTCCACAAGCTCTTACATGCCGCAGTACAAGCCTGACAGCCAATACACTTGTTCAGGTCGATGACCATCGCTACCTGTCGTTGGGTCATGATGAATATCCTTTTCTTTTTTGTCGCGTTTTAACCATGATATTGATACCACTCAGGCCTCAACATATTTTTCGAATTCGCAGGTGTAATCGTGATACGTCTGGTTGGGCACTACATCAGGTGCTTTAAAACTCAGCTGAGCGTAGTCACCTACCATCTGTACCGGCTTCAATAAACCACCGGTGGGCATCACAGCGTTAAAGTTTGCCTGATTCTTGAACATGACCGGATCCCAGCCGTGATACATAAACATCTGCTTCGGCTGCATACTGGAACTCACGTGCGCCATACAGATAAATGAACCGAAGTCGTTAAAGATGCGGATCATGTCGCCATCCTCAACACCACGCGCTTTCGCGTCATCGGGATTCAGATAGGCATCGGGCTCGCCACGTTGCAGACTCACTAGCAGTGAATCATCGCGCCATAGACTATGAATACCATGGCGCGCATGGCCCATCGTCAAACGTAGCTCAAAGCCTTTGTTCTTGAGCGGCGATTTCGAAACCGGCAACTGCTCGCCCTCGGCAATGAAGGTTGGCTGATCGAGGTAGTACTGCTGGCGCCCCGTTAACGTCTTATACGGTTTCTTATCTTTAGTACTTGCCAGAGTACGATAGTCAAACGGTGACCCCGGGCCAAACTGAACTCCATCACTATCGTTCGGGCGAATAAAGCCTCGGGCAGAAAACTCTTCCCAGGTAATATCCGGCATGCCGTAAGAGTTCTGCAGCAGATACTCAACAACATCTTTATCTTCTTTAAGCTTGCCACCCAAGGTGTACTGCTCGTGCAATTTCGAATAGTCACGTGGCATCGGTTGACCGTAGTAATCGTCATCGATTGCAGCGATACCGCGCTCAACAACAATTTCTGAAATCCGCTTCGACATCCTCTCCATGATGGACCAGTCATCAAGCGATTCGCCCAAAGGCTCAACCGCCTTATCGAGCACCTGCATATAAGGTACGCGGCCTTCAGCAGTCATATCGCGACGCTCATACATATGAGCAACCGGCAACACATAGTCGGAATACAACGCGGTCGAACTCATATCAGGTGTCATCGCCACCATGGTTTCAACCTGAGACAAGACGCTCTCTTTAAAGCGCTTACCGGATGCACGCCAGCTAACCGGGTTATGCCCCGCCATAATGGCCATCTTCCAGGGTTTGGCATCGTACTTGGGCACCCAGTACTTACTGACGGCTTCTTGGTACTGATCGTCAATAACCTGCGCCATATCGGCACCGTATGCGACGGTGTTGAGCTCTTTTCCCTTGCCGTGGGCGTAATCCCAAACAGCGAGTGAAGCGATACGGATACGCGGCCCCATACCGTCAAATACCAACTTAAACATACCATCGGCTTTAGGTAGGTTCGTGGTTTGCAAACCACCACCCTCCACACCTGTATTGCCGGTAAGTGCACACATCATAAGAAATGCACGGTTGACCAGATCACCATGCAGCCATTTATTGATGCGGTAACCGGCAAAAATCATTCCCGGGCCATTAGTTGCAAACTTAGTTGCTACCTCGCGAATAACATCGGCACTAATGCCAACTGTTGCAGCTACTTTTTCAGGGGTGTAATCAGCTGCGGTTTTTCGAGCCAACTCAAATACGGTTGTAACTTCTACAGGACCTTCTTTGGTCTCGACAGTCCATGTGCCTTCTAACGCAGGCTTCAAGTCACCTAGCTTCAAAGATGCTTCAGTAGGTACAAACTGCGCATCATACTGCTCATTAAATTCTTCTGATGTTGCCGGCGCCTGCGCAATTGCACCGCTAGTTTCATCCCAGAAATAGAAACCGTGCTCGCCCGCACCCTCGATATCTTCAGCCCGCAAGAAACGCTGGTTATCGGTACGCACCAAAAATGGCATATCGGTTTGCTCGCGAATGTAATCGCGATCGATACTTTTGTCATTTTCAAAAATGACATTGACCATCGACATAGCAAGCGCCGAATCTTCACCCGGCTTTACGTTTAACCACTTCGATGCATGAATTGCTGAAGCGTTAAAATCGGGAGAGATAACAATGACTTCGGTGCCATTGTATTTCGCTTCCCAAAAGAAGTGAGCATCAGGAATACGTGTAGCGGCAGGGTTACAGGCCCAAACGAGACAAGTCTTCGACTTATAGACCGCAGCCATGCTGTCGCCCGGCAACGGATAGCCCAATGTCATCTGAGCGCCTAAGGGTAAGTCACCCACACCGGCAAATGTCTCAGGAATAACCAGACCAGTGATATTTGCGAAACGGAACAAGCCAGTAAAGGCTGCACGTTTCAGGATCATCGCGGTGCCCATCGCCATCGTGATGGACTCGGGACCTTCTGCTATCGCATAGTCGACAAACTTATTGCAGATTTCATCGAGCGCCTGATCCCAGCTAATGCGCTCCCACTCTCCGGAGCCACGTTCGCCAGTTCGCTTCATGGGATACAGCACACGCTGCTTGCCATACATATGTTTATGCTGGCGCAAACCTTTCTGACAACCGCGTGGGCCGTAGTCAGGAGTATCGTCACCGGAACTGCCGTATTCGCCCTGCTGCTCTTCGCGCCAGACGATACCGTTACGAACGTAAATATTAAATGCACAGTGACCGGTGCAGTTAACACCGCGACTACCGCGAACTACCCGGTCCCAGGTCCACTTGTTTCTCTGGACATCCTCCCAACGCCGATAAGCGGTGTCGGGTTCGGCCAAAGCAGCTGAAACGGCGCCGTATTTAAGACCCAGCGCAGTCGCGCCGGTACCAAACAGAAACTTACGCCGGTCGGTAGTAATGCCTTGCATGAAACTTTCTCTCCGGAAGAGTTTTTTCAGGTGATTTATATACTGTCAGACTATACCGGAGTTTTGCCGCAGACTACATTGAGCTGCGCCAGAGCACGACGGCAATCCCGAGCTGAATTTAGATCAGTCCAAGCTTAGTCAAACGCTCTAACTGCAACTCCTGACGCTGACGGAACCAATCTCGGCTTGCCGGCGGCTGAACTTCACCATTCTCAATCAAGCCATTACCGACACGGCGCTCTGCAGCACCATAGACGTGAGCGTAAATATCACATGGCTGGCGAGCCAGCAGATTAGCCATCCCCACACGCCGACGCTGCTCACGCAGGGCATCAATATGGATCACAGCATGAGCCAGCATAGACTCGCCCGCCTGACTCACTGTAGCTAGAGTTTTTGCTCTGTAATCAACGACTTTCGACATCGCACTGCAGGTGTAAGCAGGAATGGGAATGTCGTCAATTGATGAGGTATTAGCAGAAATAATATAGATCGCGTTCTCTATAGCACGTGCTTTACGGCAGATCTCACGATCGGTTTCCATGGTGCTACCCGGCTCACTAGTCGGATGAATCAGAATCTCTGCGCCATGCAACACGTTTGCGCGGACCAACTCGGGCCACATAATTTCTTCTGAAGCGATACAACCCAAGTTACCAATTTCTGTCTTAGCAACGGGAAATACACCTTCAATACCGTATAGGTCTAGATACTTAGCCCAAACATCATGAGGCGTGGCTTCAAAACTTGAAGACAAACGGCGATAACGCAAAATCACATCGCCATTTGGACCGATGATAAAGCAGGTCTGAAAGTACAAATCGGGGAAGTTAGGGTCAATTTCGTAGACGTTGCCAGAAAGAAAGATGTTGTTCTTCTGCGCCAACTCTCCGAGTTTTTCGTATTCAACACAATCATAAGTAAGGCAGGCCTTCCCTTGCCACTCTTGATGCGTTTCTCCCAGTGGAAAGCCACTCAGAAAATATTCGGGCAATACCAGCAAGCGCACAGTGCTGCCATTGTGGAACTTCACGAAGTTCACCATGGTATTTACATAGGTGGAGATGCGATCGATGCTCTTCATCCGCACTTTGGCTGCGCTTTCGGCATCGGGACAACCATTAACTGCTTTACAGGCAACATGGAGGGCGCCGGCGGTAAACGGGGCTATATTTTCATACTCTTGTGACATGGAGTTCCTCGCAATCAGGCCAGTAAAGGCTTCTGTGTAATTATTTGCAGTTAGTGTGTCTGAGGAACAAGCCCAGTTACAGAGCCACAGAGGCTTAACTCTACCAGACGGTCAGAATACAACCTTGCAGTAACAGCGCCCTGAGCCGGATAATGCCTGCCACCAACAACATCCAATTGATACGCATCAGAAATTACCTTGTCTGGATTTAATAACATTCCCGAGCGCCTGCAGGAACGCAGGCAAAATAATCTCTACCGCCAACGGCGCATTGTAGAAAGCCCGCAAGCGCGCGTTATAAAAGTCGCTGGTCGTGAGCTGCTAAATTTCTGCAGCAATGACTATCTTGGCCTGGCAAATGATGAACGGGTAAGGCAGGCCTTTATCGATGGCGTCAATAAATGGGGTGCAGGCAGCGGCGCATCACATCTGGTATGCGGGCACAGTCAGGCACATCACGCATTAGAACAGCAGCTCGCTGAGTTCACCCAGCGGCCAAGGGCACTCATGTTCTCCAGCGGCTATGCCGCGAATCTGGGCGTTATAAACGGCCTTCTCAAAAGCGGCGATCACGTTTTCGAAGACAAGCTCAATCACGCGTCGCTGCTGGATGGAGGCCTACTCAGTAAAGCCAACTTCAAACGCTACCGCCACAAAGACTCAGACCATCTCGAAACCCAGCTCACACAATGTGACCAATCATCTACACGCAAGCTTGTCGTAAGTGATGGGGTCTTTAGCATGGATGGCGACATTTGTGATGGAGGCCTACTCAGTGCCGCAGCCAAAGCACATGATGCCTGGCTAATGATCGACGACGCACATGGCTTCGGCGTACTTGGCGAACACGGCAACGGGGTTGTCGACCCGGCATCTTTTGGTGTTGATGATGTCCAAGTGCTTATGGGCACTCTCGGAAAGTCATTCGGCACACAAGGTGCTTTCGTGGCCGGCTCCGAAGACCTTATCGAAACACTCATTCAGAATGCCCGCACCTACATCTACACCACAGCGCTGCCCCCCGCGGTTGCAGTTGCCACCTCGGCCAGCCTGCAAATTGTCAGAGATGAAAACTGGCGAAGGGAAAAGCTGCGGGAACTCATTGCACTGTTCCGCGATGGTGCAGAAACAATGGGCCTCAGGCTATTGCCATCAAGCACCCCTATTCAGCCGGTATTGATGGACTCTGAATCACAAGCACTTACAATTGCCAACCGACTTGAAGATCAGGGCATGTTGATTATTCCTATACGCCCGCCGACTGTTCCGGCCGGCACCTCGCGACTGCGCATCACATTGACTGCTAACCACAGCAACGACGATGTTGACGCCCTGCTCGATGCGCTGAAACAGGCTGTTCAGTAGACACATCATGAATAAAAAATATTTTGTCAGCGGC